>NZ_JBYOJS010000007.1:219409-257617 GCF_057798895.1 Cupriavidus sp. 22TCCZM04-2 | reverse complement strand
CGCGGATCCAGTCCGGCTTCTTGAGCTTTTCGGCCGGCACGATCTTGATGGGGATGCGCGCGGTCTTGTCGGCAGACTTCTGCTTGCGGGTCGGATCGTACTGCTCCGCGGGGGATTGCGGGGCTTCACTGAAGGAGGCGATCAGGGCGTCGCTCATAAATTTCTCCGCACGCGATTCACGCGCTTATCGGTCCTGACAGGGAGTCCCGTCCTCTCGCTTTGTCGGACCGCGGAGCAGGCGGGCTCCACTCGCTCGCAAGCGAGGACTAATTCGTTCCGTTGCTAACGCACTGGCACGTGCTTGCCCTACTGGCGGTTCGGGGCGACGATGCCGAAGCGCTCCATTTGCCGATACACCGTTGCACGCGCGATGCCCAGATCGGCGGCAACCTGAGTGATCCGCCACTTGTTGCGGCGCAGGGCTGCCAGCAGGGCTTCACGCTCGCTGGCCGGCGGGACATCGTCCGTGGCCGTGGCTGTAGCCGGGCCCGCCGTGCTGTCCATGGTGCTTTCGAGAATCTCCGGCGGCAACGCATCGATGTCGATCAAACCGTCGTCGCTCATGGCCAGCGCAAAACGCAGCACGTTGCGCAACTGCCGGACGTTGCCGTGCCACGAATGGCTTCGCAGCAACGCCAGCGCCGCTGGCGCCAGTTCTGCGCGCATGTCGAGCTGGCGCGCCTCGTCTTCGACAATGCGCGCGATCAGGTAGTCCTTGTCGCGCCGTTCGCGCAGCGTGGGCAGGTGCAGCGTAGCACCGCACAGGCGGTAATAAAGATCCTCGCGGAACCGCTGCTCGGCGATCAGCTGACGCAGGTCACGGTACGAGGCGGCAATGACTCGCAAATCAACCGGGATCGGTTTTTCCGAGCCCAGCGGCATGACTTCGCGCTCCGACAGCACGCGCAGAAGCCGGCTCTGCAGGTGCAATGGCATGTCGCCAATCTCGTCGAGGAACAGGGTGCCGCCATCCGACTGCGCGATCAGTCCCCGCATGCCCTTGGTGCGTCCGCCCGTGAAAGTGCCCGGCATGTACCCGAACAGTTCGCTCTCGATCAGCGATTCGGGGATGGCCGCGCAGTTGACGGCAACAAAGGCTTTGGTGCGGCGCTCGCTTGCCATGTGCAGGGCCTTGGCCAGGACTTCCTTGCCGGTACCGGTTTCGCCCTGCACCAGAATATTGAGCGGCTTGTTAGCAAGACGCTTGGCCTGCAGGATCAACCGCTGCATCTGAGGGTCATCGGCGCCGAGGGCTTCTAGGGCCGCGCTGGCCTCGGCGCTTGGCAGCGCCGCCTGCGCGGCCGTTGCAGATGGCATGGAAGGCTTGCCAGGCGCGCCGCGCGGCGGAATCCCGGTCGCATAGTACATGCCGTGATCGTACATGCGGACTGCGGTGCGCTCCGACGAGGTACCGGCACGCGCAATGCGCCACAGCTCGCTCATGTCCTCGCGAAACACCTCGGTCAGCAGGTGGCCTCGCACATCGGCTTGCGGCTCGCGCTCGAGCCGCAGCTTGCGCCGCCCGCCGCTATTGATGCCACGGATCACGCCGTCGGCATCGAAGGCAACCATGATCTCGCTGTCCACGTCCACCAGCGACCAGGCTGAGCCAAGCCGCAATATCCACTGGTTGCGGAAGTAGCGCAGGAAGTTGGCGTCCTCGATCTTCTGGGCATACATGGCGGTCATCTGCAGCGCCAGGTGCTGCGCTTCCCTCGGAGCCGGCGCGGTCAGCGCCGATACGTCGAGCACTCCCAGGAAATTTCCCATCGGATCGAACAGTGGCGCACTGTTGCAGGTGAGCGTGATGTGGCATGCGTCGAAGTGGTCGGTCTGATGACAAGTCACGGGTTCCTGCTCGACGATGCAGGTCCCGACCGCGCAGGTGCCGGCGCGCGCTTCGCTCCAGTCCGCCCCCAGGTAGAGGCCGGAGCGCTTGAGTTCGCGGTCAAGATTGTCATTGCCGATGAAATCCACGGCGACGCCGTACGCATCGGTCAGCAGCAGCACGTAGTCCAGGCCGGATACGCGTTTGTAGAGCTGTTCCATGCCGGTCCGGGCGACACTCAGGAAATCCTCGATCTGATCCTTGTGCTCGCGCAGGCGGCCTGCCTCCACGATGTAGGCCGGCGTGGGCCGGCTGGGGTCGAGGCCGTAGTCGTCCAGGCAGCGCCGCCACGATCGTTCGATCGCGCCATGTGCTTCGCCTGGCTGCTGGGAAAAGGCGAGCAGACGCTCGATGTGGGCGCGGTGTGCTTTTTGCTGCACGACTGTCTCCTTGTCCGCCGCATTGAATGGTGCAAAGCCCGCGCTGCCGGTCTGGTGCCGGCATGGCGCGAGCGGCTCTACGCTAATCCATTTGGCCGGCCACCGCAACGAAAGGTGGCGGACGAACCCGTTCAGATATCGCGCCGCTTCAAGGCCCCGGCAATGAACTCCGCCTGCCGGATTGCCAGGGCCACGATGGTGAGCGTCGGGTTGGCCGCCGAACTGGAGGTGAACTGGCTGCCATCCGAAATAAACAGGTTCTTCACGTCGTGCGCCTGGCCCCAGCGATTGACCACGCCATCGCTGGCCTTCGCGCTCATGCGGTTGGTGCCCAGGTTGTGGCTGGCCGGATAGGCCGGCATGTCGATCACGCGCGTCGCCCCCACCGCCTCGGACAGCTTGCGCCACTGGGTCAGACCGTGGGCCGTGATCTTGTCATCGTTCTCGTGGTAAGTCTTGGTCACGATGGGGACAGGCAGGCCGTACTGGTCCTTCTCCGTGGGATGCAGCGTGATGGAGTTCTGCTCGCGCGCCAGGTCTTCGCCACAAACCCAGACGCTGCTCATGTGGTCATACATCTCGATGGCCGAAGTGAAATCGCGCCCCCAGCCGCCCGGCTTCATGAAGGCGGCCGTATACGGCAGGTGAATGGCGAGGCCTTCAAGGTAATAGCCACCGACAAAGCCACGCTTGGTGTTGAGCGGTACCTCGTCGGCCACCACCGCCGCGATATCGAAGCCGCGGTACATATAGACCGGCTTCTTGTGGATCGACACCGCCGCGGCGGTGGAGTGATTCATGTAGTTCTTGCCAACCTGCCCGGATGAGTTGGCCAAGCCATTGGGGAACAGGCTCGATGCCGAGTTCAGCAGCAGCCTGGGCGACTCGATGGAGTTGCCCGCCACGCAGACCACGCGGGCCTTCTGCAATTGCTTGCGGCCCTTGTTATCCACGTAAAGCACGCCGTTCGCACGCCCCTTCCTGTCGTGCTGGATCTGCAGGACCATCGACTCCGGCCGCACTTCGACATTGCCTGTCGCTTGCGCGCGTGGCACCTCGGTGTAAAGCGTGGACCATTTCGCGCCGATCTTGCAGCCCTGCATGCAGAACCCGATCTGCTGGCAGCCGGGCCGTCCATCGTAAGGCTGGGAGTTCGAAGCGGCCGGACGCACGATCTTCTTGTAGCCAACCTTTCTTGCCCCCGCCTCGATCACCTTGTAGTGGTTGTTCGGCGGCATGGGCGGCAGGCCACTGGCCTTGGTGCCACACACCCCCATCTTCTTCTCGGCCAGCTCGTAATAGGGCTCCAGCTCGGCCAGCGTGATCGGCCAATCGAGCACATTGGCTCCATTGATAGCGCCATAGGTGGTCCTGGTGTGGAAATCGTGCTCCTGAAAGCGCAGCGCAACACCGGACCAGTGGACCGTAGAGCCGCCCACACCCTTCACGATCCAGGCTGGCAGATTGGGATATGTCTTCGTGTGGTGCCAGCCGCCGGCTGAAATGCGCTTGTCCAGCCAGGAAATCTTGTTGAACATCGCCCATTCGTCGTTCTCGAAATCGGCCTGCGTATAGTGCTTTCCGGCTTCCAGAACCACGCATTTGACACCGCGTTGCGCCAGCTCGTTGGCTAGCGTGCCCCCGCCAGCGCCCGAACCGACAATGACGACGACGCCGTCATCGTCGAGAGAGAACTTTGTCTGATCTGCCATGATGCTTGTCTCCATTCTTTGTATTCCGAGGCTCAGAGCCAGTCGATATCGTCAAAGCCGCGGTGCAGATAGCCACCCTTCTCCCATGATGAGCCCTCGTAGCCGAACAACGGCCATAGCTTTTTGTTGTTGTAGAGACTCGTCACCAGATCGCCCTGGATCTTCTTGAAGAACGGGGTGGCCTCGATGTCCTTGAGCAAGGCCACGCGCTCGCTCTCGGTCTTCACCGAGACATAGGGCAAGCCATGGCGCTGCTTCGCGCGTTGATTCAGGTTCTGCACGCCGTCGGTCAACAGCATTTTTACCGCCGGGTCCTCGGCCGCTGCCGCGTCATATGGCGCCACAGCCTCGACATAGAACTTGTCTGCAAGCTTGTCGTGCGGATAGATGTCGCGGGCCATGCGCAACAAGGTCTTGCCGGCGCCGACACCCAAAGTGCGAAAGCTCTTTTGGTCTGTCGCATCCCTGGCTGCCGCAATGCCGGTCGTGGGAATAACCGTAACGCTGATCGCGGCAAGGCCGCTGCCGCGCAGAAAACCGCGGCGCGACACCTTGGGCTGTTTGTCCAATACGCGCATGGCGGAGCCAGCGGGTGGCATGGGTTTCATGTTGTCTCCATTTGTGGCACGCTCATGGCGAGCCTTGTTTTGTCGATATGCACTACGTTCACCGTTGACTGGCGGCCCCGGCGGCGGACACGATTGCCGGCCTCTCGCGCGACACATGGCGTGGATGCCGGGAATCGCCCGGATCCTCGTGCTCGCCGAGCACGTCGATCAGCATGTGATGCAGACCCTCGGCCAATACGGTTGCCATCAATGGCGCGCCCAGTTGCTCGGTGCACGACGTCGTGCAGGCTTGCAGGCGATTGGCATCGGCGGGATGCGCCTCTACCATTTCGCACAACAGTGGCCAATTCGGCGGTGAAACGAGCGTCCCTGAAGTCAGCAGCACACCCGTGCGTCGCCGCACCTGCGCCAACCCGACGATCTTGCGCTGGCCGACCACCACCTCCCAGGGCGAAAGGGAACCGAAGCATGCCCATTTGAGCGATGGGTCGGGCCGTGCCATCTGCAACTCCTCGGGCGGTACCGCATAGGCGGCAATTCCGTGATCTCGCAGCAGCCCGGCGTACAGCACCCCCAGCCAGCGATAGCTCGACACCGTGCCGGTTCCCACCAGCGGGTGATCCGCCGGCAGTACGATCGAGGCTGACAACATCCACGGCCCGGCCAGCACTGCACCGCCCCCGGAGTCGCGCACAATCACCGGCGCACGACCGCCCGCCAGCCTTGGGTGCAAGGCAGCCTGAGCGCGGCCAAGCACGATGCCCGGCGCGGCATACGTCCACAGCCGCACGGCCGGCCGCAGGACAGGCTCGGCCAGTTGCGCGCGGTTCCAGTCCTGCTCCTCTGCACAGTGAATACCGTCGGCGAGAAAGGTGGGGGTCAGCATCACAGGCCTTCGACCGTTTCCAACCGCGTCTTCAGGTCGGACAGAAAGCGCGCTGCGGGGTAGCCGTCCACCGCCCGATGGTCGAAAACCAGATGCAGCCCCAGCATGGGCACGATCGCGATGCTGTCGCCTTTGACCACCGCCCGCCTGGCGACGCGCGTCACGCCCAGTATGGCGACCTGCGGCACGTTGATGATCGGCGTGAAGCTGTCGATGGCCGTCATGCCGAGGTTCGTGACGGTGAAGGTGCCATGCTGGTAGCTGCCCGCCGACAGCGTGCCGGCACGCGCACCCTCGGCGAGACGACGGCTTTCCGCGGCGATGTCCGCGACCGGCCTGGCATCCACCTTGCGCAGCACGGGCACCATCAACCCTTCGTCCAGGCTGACGGCGAGACCAATGTTGATGTCGGGCATCACCTCGATCCCCTTCTCCAGCATGCGGGCGTTCAACCGCGGGTGCTCGCGCAACGTCAATGCCGCCGCGCGCAGAACGAATGCGGTCAACGTGACCTTGCACTGGGGACCGAGACGTTGCTGCAGCGCCGACACCTCGAGCTCCAGTCTGGTCGCGTCTACCTCGATGGACTGCGCCACGCGCGGAACCTGCCACGCGGCACTCATGCTGCGGGCGATGGCACCACGTATCCCGGCGAGCGGAACGACGCGGCGTTCGCCGGCGTTTGGGGCAGAAACCAGGCTGTGCGTCATGATTTGGGCTCCAGCCGTGCCAGCACGGTGCCTCGACCGAAGGTGTCCTGTGCTCCCACTGTCAGCGCGGCGACCACACCGTCGGCCGGCGCCGTGATCTCATGGGTGGTCTTGACCAGTTCGGCCACGCCCAGCACCTGGCCCGCGCGGACGGTATCGCCGGACTGAACCGACCATTCCTGCAACAGGGCTTCGGTGCCCTCTTCCACGTCCTGCCAGACGGCGTCAGACATCAATACGTCGATCATGCTGCTTCTCGCTTGAGTGAATAGGAAACGGGTTGGTGCTGCACCAGCGCGCGCACCTGGTCGGCGATGCTGTCGACCTGCGGAATCACGAACTGTTCGAGCGGCCGCGAGAACGGGATCGGCACATCGGGCACTGCCAGCCGGCGCACCGGGGCCCGCAGAGCCACGCTGTCAAGGTTCTCGGCCACGATGGCGGCGATCTCTCCGGACAGGCCGAAGCTGAGATAGTCCTCGTCGGCCACCAGCAGGCGGCCTGTCTTGGCCACCGAGCGCAGCACGGTTTCGCGGTCAAGCGGCACGATGGTGCGCAGGTCGATCACCTCGGCCTCGATGCCTTCTGCCGCAAGCTGCTCCGCCGCCAGCAGCGACTTCTGCACCATCTGCGACAGCGTGACGATGGTCACGTCGCGGCCGCTGCGTGCCACGCTGGCCTGGCCGAAGGGAATGGCGTAGGGCGTTTCGGGAACTGCGTTGGTGCTGCCCTCGAAGTACGACATCCACGACAGGCCCATGATGCCCTTGTGGTAGCAGAACACCACCGGGTTGTCGTCGCGGATGGCCTGGATCATCAGGCCCTTGGCGTCATAGGCGTTGGAGGGCACCGCGACCTTCATGCCCGGCATATGCGCAAAGCTCGCGTAAAGGCACTGCGAATGCTGGGCCGCATCGTTGTAGCCGCCGCCGATACCGGTCATCACCACTGCCGGCAGTGATATCCGCCCGCCGGACATGTAGGTGTTCTTGGCCAGGTGGTTGTAGATCTGATCGAAGCAGACGCCGAAGAAATCGACGAACATCAGCTCCGCGATCGGACGCAGCCCCTCCGCGGCCGCGCCGATGGCCGCGCCCATGAAGGCCGTCTCGGAAATCGGTGTATCCATGATGCGTTCGGGGCCAAAGCGGTCCAGCAGGCCGGCGGTGGCACTGAAGATGCCGCCGTACTTGCCGATGTCCTCACCCATCGCGAATACGCGCGAGTCTCGCTCCATCTCCTGGCCGATGGCCTCGGCGATGGCCTGGGCCATGGTCAGCGTGCGCGTGCCCCGTCCCGCGTCTTGTGCCGTTTGCATAGTGGTCTCCTGTCTTGTGGGATGCGGGATTTACTGGACGAAGACGTGCTGCAGCGCGTCAGCGGGTGCCGGGTAGGGGCTATTGCGGCCGAATTCATAGGCGGCCTCGATGCGCGCGGTGACTGCAGCGCGAAGCTCGGTCTCGGTCGCTGCGTCGAGCAGGTCCCCGGCGCGCAGCGCGTCGCCAAGGATCTGGATCGGGTCATTGGTGCGCAGAGTCTTGGCCTCATCGCGCGGGCGATAGGTTTCGGGGTCGCCCTGGAAGTGGCCAAGATAACGGTCGGTCTTGACTTCGATCAGCGTGGGGCCTTCGCCGCGCCGTGCGCGTGCAATGGCCTCGCCGGCCGCGCGGTAGACGGCCACCGCGTCATTGCGTTCCACCAGTACGCCGGGCATGCCATAGCCGCCAGCGCGAATCTCGTTCGTCGGCACGGCGGTGGAGGCGCTCTTCTCCACGGAGATGCCGTACTTGTTGTCCTCGCAGACAAAGATCACCGGCAGTTTCCAGAGTGCGGCGAGGTTCAGCGACTCATGGAAAGAACCCTGGTTGGCCGCGCCCTCGCCAAAGAAGGACACCGCCACCCAGTCCTTGCCGAGCTTGCGCGCAGCAAGTGCGGCGCCGCAGGCTTGCGGCGAGCTCGCGCCGACGATACCGCTGCACGAGAACTTGGTCCCGGCATGGAACAGGTGCATGTGGCCGCCCTTGCCGCGACCCAGACCCGTGGCCTTGCCGAACATCTCGGCGGTCATCGCGTCAAGCGGTACGCCCTTGGCGATGGCAAAGTGGTGCGAGCGGTGCGCGCCGACCACGGTGTCCTCTGCTCGCAGATGGGCGCAAACGCCCACGGCCACCGGCTCCTGCCCGGCCGACAGGTGCATCTCGCCGGGAACCGGGCCAGCTCCGATGTCAAAGGCCAGGCCCTTCTGGATCTTCGGCGGCAGCTTGCCCTCCAGGTACACCTTCGCCATAGTCTCTTCGTACTGGCGGATCTCGATCATCTTCTCGTACATCCACAGAAGATGTTGCGGTGTGGGGTCCATGCAAAGTCTCCTCTTGCTCTCGTATCGGTTTCCGGCCGATGTGCCGGATGCCCTATAACTGCAAGAGGGATGCCAGCCCTGGACGGGCACGGCCCACGTTACTCAGGAAACCCCGCGGATCCTTTCTGGACAAGGCATTGCAGCGATCGGGGCGACAGAGGGGGAGGCGTTGGGGAGGGCCGCGAAAGCGGCCTTGTCGCGAGACACACGTCGCAGTCGCCGAGACATTTGTCTCATTCGCCTTTGTCACGCGACGGATTGCAGGTCGGCATCGGTGTCACCAACGCCGGTCCGGTCAGAGGCGATGCAGGCAGTGAACGATGACGCCGCTGCTGCCCCTTCCCGGCCTGCGTCTCAGGACCAAGGGGCGGCGACGTGGGGATCTGATGGGTGTAAACAGGAGGCTACGGTATTTGACTTTGGGTCTTCCAGACCGCGGGCGTGGGTGCCTGGCACTGCGCCGCCCAGGCCATCACCGCACGCCCCGTTTCCAATCCGCAAGCGGCAGGGCCAGCGCCGCAACGGCTAGCGGCAGACGCCCTGCAGGGGATCTACCGCCTCAGCGCGCCAGGAAGTCGAGAACAAGGCGATTGAAGGTCTCCGCATGCTCCCACTGCGCCCAGTGCCCGCAGCGATTGAAGATATGCATCTGCGCATCCGGAATCCCGGCGATCAGCCGCAGCCCGACATCCATCGGCACGAACCGGTCATCACGTCCCCAGATCACCAGCGTCGGCGACGCAATCTCGCCGAGCCGCGGACCGTAGTCCGTGAACTGCTTCGGGTTGGCAGCCAGGCTCTTGACGAAGTTTTCCAGGTGATCGCGCCGCGCCAGCATATTGTCCAGCCGCGCCTGCATCAGCTCGTCGGTCAATGAGCTCGCGTCGTAGACGAACACGTTCATCATGCGCTTCAGGTTGTCGATGGACGGCTCGCGGTAAAGCCCATTGAGTAGCTTGATTCCTTCGGTCGGCATCGGCGTGAACAGGCTCGGGCCGCCGGTGCCGCCGCCCATCAACACGAGCTTGCCGGCGCGCTGCGGATGGGCCAGCGCGAACGCCACCGCGCTGTGGCCGCCCATCGAATTGCCAAGGATGTGCACGCGCTCGATGTCCAGCGCATCGAGCACGCCCTTGAGCACGCGGCCATTGAGTTCCGAGCGCGAGCCCGTATTGACCACCGGGTCGCTCTTGCCCCAGCCCGGACAGTCGACCAGCAGCACGCGATAGCCGGCAGCCGCCAGCGGTTGGACGTTGCGGTTGAAATTGGCCCAGCCGGTCGCGCCCGGCCCCGAGCCGTGCAGCATGACGACCGTCTCGGCACCGGCCCCGGTGTCGTTACAGTGGATGCGAAACCCGGTGTCGCCATCCTTCACGGTGACGAACCGGCTCGTATTGGCTTCGGTAATGGCTTCGGTAATGGCTGGTGCAGTAGCTTGCATGATCGTCTTCCTTACTGGACTGAATCCGTTCTGAATGAAATGTGTGCCAACGCGCGGCTCAGGCGCCGCGCCCGCCCGGCAATGCCGCCCCGGCTTCGAGCCGCGGCCGGCATGAACCCACCACCGCCAGCGCGGCAACCGCCGCGACCACGATCAGTGGAATGCTGGCCGCCACCAGCATCGATGCGCTCTGGCCCAACGCGAACAACTGACCCGCAACGAGCGGCCCCAGGATCGAGCCGAGCCGGCCAATCGCGACCGCCGCGCCCACGCCGGTGCCGCGCACTTGTGTCGGATAGGCCTGCCCTGCCAGTGCATACAGCACCGACTGCCCGCCCACCAGGAACAGGCCGCAGAAGAACGCGCCCCATGCCATCGAGACGCTGCCACCCGCCCCGGCAAGCCCCGCCAGCGCGGCCGCAATGCCTGCATACATGCCCACTACCGTGAGGCGCGGGCTGAAGCGGTCCATCACGTTGGCGATACCGACCGCGCCGATGCCGCCGCCGATGTTGAACATCATCATGGCGACGCCGGCCTGCACACGCGTCAGGCCGTTGGACAGCACCATCGACGGCAGCCAGTTCATCAGGAAATACAGCACGACGAGCGTGCCCAGATAGCTGATCCACAGCGCGATCGTGGTACGTGTCCGGCGGTCGCCACACAGCGCTTCGACAAACCCGGAGGAAGCTTCCGCACCCTTCGTCGCTGGTGACTTCGATTGAGACTTCGATCGGTACCTGGATCGGGACTTCGCTTCGACGAACTGGGCGGACTCGGGCAGCCACAGAGCTAGCAGCGGCACCATCAGCAGCGGCCCGAATCCGCCCACATAGAAGATGTGCCGCCAGCCCTCGTCGCCAGGACTGGCGATGCCGATTGCGGCGGCAAGCGCGGCCCCGAATGGCATGCCGCAGTACATCGCGCCCACGGCCGTGTTGCGCTGTCCGGGCGATGCCGCTTCCGAGCACAGCGCTATCAGGTTAGGCATGGCGGCACCCAGGCCCAGGCCAGTCAGCAGGCGTGCGGCCAACAGGCTTTCGAAGCTCCATACCAGCGTCGTCGCCAGCGAGAATCCGCCGAACAGCGCCACCGACAGCATCAGCACGCGCTTGCGGCCCAGGCGGTCGGCAAGGCGCCCGCCGAGCGCCGCGCCCGGCAGCAGACCGATGGCACCGGCGCTGAAGGCCCAGCCCATCTGCGCCACGGACAGCGAGAATTCCTTCGCGATACGCGGCGCTGCAACGCCGGCGGACTGCAAATCGAGTCCTTCCAGCAAGGCGATCGCCAGGCACAGGCCGATCGTGGTGATGCTGCCGTTCGTGCGGCGCGCGTCGGCACCGCGGGTGTTCATTGTCTGCATGGCTTGTCTGCGCTGTCTCTGTGTTCCGCTCTTGGTGGGCGGTTCCGGGTTATGTGCGTTGGGTCGGGCGGCGATGACGTCCCTGCTATGCGTCAAAAGCCGCGCGGACACTGCCGAGCCCTTCAATCTCCGCGGCATAGGTGCCGGGCTCGGTGACGGCGACCATGGGCCCGAGCGCGCCGGTCAGCACCACGTCGCCGGCGCGCAGCGGCGTGCCGAGCTGCACCATGCGGTCGGCAAGCCAGACCGCCGCGTTGAGCGGGTTGCCAAGGCACGCCGCGCCGCTGCCGCGCGAGAGCACTTCGCCATGGCGCGAGAGCGTCATCGCGCAGGCAGTGAGATCGAGCGCGGACAGCGGCACCGGACGGCTGCCGAGCACGAAGCGCGCGCTCGACGCGTTGTCCGCCACGGTGTCGACGAAGCGGATGTCCCAGTTGCGGATGCGGCTGTCGACAACCTCGATCGCCGCTAGCGCGTAGGCGCTGGCGCGCAGGATGTCGGCAAAGGTATGGCGCGCGTGCGTCAGGTCGTGCTCGAGCACCAGCGCGATCTCTGCCTCGACCTTGGGCTGGATCAGACCCGACAGCGGCATAGGCTGGCTGTCGCCACAGGCCATGCTGGCGAACAGCGCGCCGAAGTCCGGCTGGTCGACGCCGAGCTGCTTCTGCACGGCCAACGATGTCAGGCCGATCTTGCGGCCGACGATGCGTTCGCCGCTGGCCACGCGGGCGTCGACGTTGACCTGCTGCACGGCGTAGGCCGTGGCAATGTCGTCGATCGCGATCTCGCCGCGCACGGGGGCGATGGTCTGGCGCGAGGCCTCGGCGCCGCGCAGGCGCGCTGCGATGTCGTTGATGAGGGTACGGTCGGTCATTTGTTGTCCTGGATGAGGTCAGGCCGCAGCGACCAACGCGGCGCGCGGCCCGGCGTGCATGGTGGCGAAGCCCGCGATCCATTCGGGAATGGCGCGGTAGAAGTCGAGCGATGCACGGTACGGCCCGTACGCGGCCAGGGCGCCGAACGCCGCCACCCACGTGCGGATCTCGTGCGCCGACTTGCCGCCATCGCGCGTGATCGCCTCGTTGGTCATGCCATCGACGGCCGTGAGTTCGCCGCGCTCGAGCAGCGAGAGGAAGGCGCGGTCCCACTCCGGATTGAGCGGATGCAGGTGGCTGTCACCGGCCACGAAAGCCTTTGCGGCGGCAACCGTGCGTGCCTGGCGCGCGGCGCGCGATTCGGCCGACGGGTTGCGCCCGGCGATCAGGCGTTCCGCGACCTCTTCGCTCGCACCGGCCAGTTCCGGCACCGGCGGTTCGTGCGAGATGCCGCCCGAGCCAACCACCAGCACACGCTTGCCGGTGCGCGAAGCGAAGCGGCCGACCGCATCGCCGAGCAGGCGCGCGCGGCGCAGCGTGGCCATCGGCGGCGCCACCGAATTGATGAAGACGGGGATGACTGGGTAGCGGTCCAGACCGCCGCTCAGCACCGCAAGGGCGTCCGCGCAGCCGTGGTCGACCTGCATCCGGTATGACAGCGCCACATCGATATCGGCCGCCATCACGCTCTCGGCCAGCGACAGCGCCAGGTCCGCGGGCACCTGCAGCTTGCCGGCAAGGCTGTTGAAGTCGCCAATGGCGGTGGCAGCCGCGCCGATGCAGAACGGCGGCATGACGTCATAGAAGAAGCCGTTGAAGTGGTCGGGCGCGAATACCACCACCAGTTCCGGATCGAACGCACGCACGCGCTCGCGCGCCGCGGCCTGCACGCGCTCGACCTCGGCGACGATCTCGGGCGCGGGGTCGACATAGCCGTGCAGCGGTGTATGTGACAGACATTCCAGGTGAATCGGCATCCTCATGCTCCTGCTGCTTGGGTAACGTTGACGGGGTCGTGCGCCGGACGCTGCGTCGCGCAGGGGCTGGCGGCACCGGCATACGGCGGCACCTGCGCCATGCCGAGCTTGCCGGCCAGTTCGGTGATGGCCTCCGACACCTGCTGCGGCGAGCACACACCGGCGACGAAGCGGTCGGGGCGCAGCAGCACGACCGAATGCGGCTGGCGGCTGAACCACTCCCTCAGGCGGCCGCCGGCGTCGCCGATGGCGGTCACGCCTTCGGGCACGTCGTCGGCGTGGCGCAGCTGCACGTCGGGCTTGGCCAGCACGAAACGCATGCCGGCCTTCTCGGCCAGGGCGCGCGCCTGCGGCGTCAGGCCAAAGGTCGGATCAGTGCCCCAACCGATCACGGCAAAGTGGTTGCCGATGGCGTCGTCGAGCAGCGTGAGACGGCCATCGCCGGTACGCACGCGCGGCTGGATGAACATACGGCCCACCGGCGAGCCGGCAAGCGGATCGTTCCCATACACCAGTCGGCCGAGGAAGGATTCGCGCTTCTCGCTCATCAGGCCGAGCAGGCGGCCCGGCGCCGAATTACCCGAGCGTTCCAGCACGCGCGCGAGCCAGCCACCGCGAGGTTGCGGCGGCGGCAGCAGCACCACGCCCTCTTCGTAGCGCGGCATGGGCTTGAAACGCATCTCGATGAAGTAGCGCTTGACCGACGGCAGTATGTTGAAACTTCGCACGAAGGCGTCGCGCAAACGCACGCCAAGGCGCGTGTTCGGCGCAAAGATGTCCCCCGCCACTTCGGACAGGTGGATCATCGAACGCGCATGGGCGCGGCGTTCGGCGGTATAGGTGTCGAGCAGGCTCGCACCGGCCAGGCCCTTGGCGACCATGGCCAGCTTCCAGCCCAGGTTGCTGGCGTCACGGATGCCGCTGTTGTAGCCCTGCCCCTGCCACACCGGCATGATGTGCGCGGCGTCGCCGGCCAGCAGCACGCGGTCGACGCGGAACGTCGATGCGAGCCGTGCGTTGTGCGTATATACGCGCTGGCGGATGTAGTCGACCTTGTCAGCATCGGCCACCACCTTGCGGATCAGCGCGGCCATGTTCTCCGGCTTCGACAGCTCCTCTTCGGTCTCGCCTGGCATCACCATGAACTCGAAGCGACGAATGCCGTGCGGCAGCGCGGCCGAGACATAGGGACGCTCGTGATCGCAGTGCATGTAGATGTGCGGCGAGCCGACCGGGTCGTTGCGCACGTCCACGACGATCCACTGGTTCGGCTTGGTGCGGCCTTCGAAGGGCACCTCCAGTGCGCGGCGCACCAAGCTGTTGCCGCCATCTGCACCGACCATGTAGGCAGCACGGATGGTGCGGCGCTGACCGCCGCTCGTGGTGACCTCGACGCTCACGCCGGCGCTGTCCTGCTTGAACGATTCGACGCCATGGCCGAACAGCACCTGCACGTGCTCGAAGCGCCGCAGGCCTTCGTACAAGACCCGGTCGGCCAGCGGCTGAATGAACGCGTTGCGGCGCGGCCAGCCGAACTCGTCGGTGCGCGGTTCGATGGACGCGAAGCAATAGCCGTCCTTGGTGACAAAGCGCATCCAGTGGTCAGGCGTGGTGTGCGGCAGCAGCGTGTCGGCCAGGCCCACTGCCTGGAAGACGCGCAGCGCTTCGTCGTCGAGCCCGATCGCGCGCGGATAGTCGATGAGCTGCTCCAGCTTTTCCACGACCGTGACGCGCACGCCGTGAAGGCCGAGAATATTGGCAATCATCAACCCGACCGGGCCGGCGCCGATGATGGCAATGTCAGTGTCGACTCGGGGAAGACGGTCGGCTTGCGACGTCTGCGTGGCCATGGTGTGCATAGGTCTCCTACTGGCAAGGCACGAGCACGCCCCCGCGCTGATTCCGCGCGTACTGGCTGTGCTGCGATGAAGTGGCAAGGGCAGCCGGGAAGCCGGCTGCGGATCAGGCGCCGCAGCGACGGCGCGGGCGGCGGATCAGGCAGGACATGGGGGGCGTCTCCATTGAATTTGCGATTTTGAGAGGAGTCTAGGGATCAGGCGACGCCTGCTCAAACATTTCTATAAAATGTGCAAGGCATGCACATGATTGATTTTTAAGGAATTTCAGTGAGCAAGTACGCGAATGTGCGAGGGTTGTCACGTGGTCTGCAAGTGCTGCGGGCATTGAATGCCATGGAAAACGGCCGCGCCTCCAGCCAGCAGTTGAGCGAGGCCACCGGGCTGCACCGGACCACGGTGCGGCGTCTGCTGGAAACGCTGGTCGAAGAGGGATTCGTGCGGCGCAGCACATCGGACGACAGCTTCCGCCTGACGCTGGACGTACGCGCGCTCAGCGAAGGCTTCACCGACGACGAACGTATCGCCACGGTCGCACCGCCGATCATGGGTCGGCTGATGCAGCGCGTTGTCTGGCCATCGGACCTGACCACACCCGACGGCGACGCCATGATCATCCGTGAGACCACGCACCGCTTCAGCCCGCTGTCATTCCACCGCGCCATGGTGGGCCGGCGCCTGCCGATCCTGCTGACCTCGGCCGGACGCGTGTATTTCGCGATGTGCCCGGACGCCGAACGCGAAGACATTCTTGAAGTGCTACGCTCGGGCGCTGGCGGCGAGCAGCAACTCAAGCTCGCGATGGACGACGGCTATATCCGCAACCTCATCCGGCAGACGCGCAAGGACGGATTCGGATCTAACCACGGGGACTGGGCGGACCAGCGCAAGATCGGGGCGGTGGCGGTCGCCATCCAGGCGCAGGGGCGGGTGCTGGCCAGCCTGAATGTCATTTACCTCGAGCAGGCGATCAGTCCTGCGGAGGCGACACGGCGCTTTGTCCCGGAGTTGCAGCTGGCGGCGAAGGAGATGGTCGAGGCGCTGGAGATCAGTGACAGATAGCCGGGAATGGGCTTCCCCGACCCCGGGTAACGGGGACGACTCCCCGTTCCGCGATTGGCAGAAGGTGGTCTCCGTCAGCCTCGGCGCGTGTCCGCAGGCAGACGCGTTTCCTCGTGACTCTTCTCGCTTGGACAAGAAGTCACCCGCCGGCAGCGCGGCGGAACAACGGCGCTGCCTTGTCCCAATTTTCTTCTTCCAGATCAACGCTGTGCAAGCCTTGCACATTCCGCAAGTTTATTTGTTAGGTGCGCTCATGGTACGTAGACTCGGCGGCCAGAGGACTGCTTCAACACGAGAGGCCGCGCCAGCGGCCCGCCACCGATTTCAGGAGACACAGCATGTCGCGCCCCGATTCCCTTTCAGAGGGAAGAGCACCATTACGGCCTAATTTCGTCTTCATCCTTGCCGACGACCTTGGCTTTGCCGATCTTGGCTGCACGGGCGCTCGCGCGCCCAGCCCGTCGCCGAATCTTGACGCCATGGCGGCCGATGGCCTGCTTTTTCGGCACGGTTATGCCAACTCTCCGGTCTGCTCGCCCACGCGTTTCGCCATGATGACCGGCCGCTGGCAATACCGGCTGCGCGGCGCCGCCGAAGAGCCCATGACCGGCAAGGCTCGCGGCAGCGAAGTGATTGGTCTGCCGCCGGCCCATCCCACTTTGCCTTCCCTGCTGCGCGACGCGGGCTACCGTACCGCGCTCTCGGGCAAGTGGCATCTTGGCTATCCTCCGAACTTCGGCCCGCTGAAGAGTGGCTACCAGCAATTCTTCGGCCCCATGTCGGGCGGCGTCGACTACTTCTCCCATATCGACAGCAGCGGCAAGCATGATCTCTGGGATGGGGAAGCGGCCTCGCATGAAGAGGGTTACCTGACCGATCTCATCAGCGACCGCGCGGTCGAATTCATTCGTGCGTGCCAGGGCGACAAGCCGTTTTTCCTCAGCGTTAACTACACCGCGCCGCATTGGCCGTGGGAAACACGCGAAGACCGCGCGGAATCCGTTCGTATCGGGCAGCGTCTGAGTCATACCGATGGCGGCTCCATCGAGACCTATCGCCGGATGATTCACCACATGGACGAGGGCATCGGCCGCATTTTCAGCGCGTTGCGCGATAGCGGCGCGGATCGCCATACGCTCGTTGTATTTACCAGCGACAACGGCGGCGAACGGTTCTCGGACAACTGGCCTTTTGTTGGCCAGAAGATGGATCTTCTGGAGGGTGGCATTCGCGTGCCGCTGATTGCGCGCTGGCCTGAGGGCATTGCCGCCGGCACGCAGTGCGATACGCCGGTCATGACAATGGATTGGGCCGCCACCATGCTCGCCTGTGCGGACGTGCCTGCGGCTGCCGGCCACCCCATGGACGGCGTCGATCTGCGCCCCTTGCTCGATGGCGGGACGCTGGCGTCCCGTGACCTGTTTTGGCGCATGGCACACCGCCAGCAACGCGCGGTGCGCAGCGGGACGTGGAAATACCTGGCGGTCGAAGGCAACGAGTATCTGTTCGATCTTTCTTGCGATGAACGCGAACGCGCCAATCTCGCCAGCCGTTATCCCGAGCAGCTCGCTTCATTGCGCCAGCGCTGGGAGCAATGGGCGGCGCAGATGCCAGGCATCCCCGCCGACGCGGTGACCACGCTGGTGTTCGACGAGACCACCATCCCGCGCCCGACGCACTGAGCGGTAACCGCTTAGCGGCGACGCGCGGACAGCGAAGCACGATATCGAAGGAGACAAGATGGATCGCAGGAAATTTTCGGCAGCACTTGGGCTCGCCGCGCTCGGCACGCATGGCGCACCCGCGCGCGCCCAGGACAGCCGTCCCGGCGTCATTGTGGTCGGGTTCGCGCCAGGCGGGTCGGTCGACGTGGCCTCGCGTCTGATCGCCAGTGCAATGAGCACGGCCCTCAAACGTACCTATGTGGTGGAAAATCGAACTGGCGCGGCAGGACGGCTGGCGCCGGAGTTCGTGCGGCGAGCCCAGCCCGATGGCGCAACGCTGATGATCGTGCCGCATGGACCGATGACGCTGTTTCCCCATCTTTACAGCAATCTGCGTTTTGATCCGGCGCGCGACTTCACGCCGATCGCGAGGCTGGTCAGCTACGACTATGCGCTGATCGCCGGCAACGGCATCGCGATTTCGAACGGCACCGAACTGCGCAAATGGGCCGGCGCTGCCGGGGCGAGGGCCAATTTTGGTTCACCGGGCGCAGGATCGGTACCACATTTCGTCGGCATGGCCGTGGCGCGGGCATTGGGCATCAAGCTCACCCATGTCCCTTACCGCGGCGCGGCACCCGCTCTGACCGACGTCATGGGCGGGCAACTTGCCCTCGCCGTCGCGCCCACGGCCGACGCATTGCAGTTGAGCAAGCAGGGCAAGCTGAAAATCATCGGTACGAGCGGGGTGGCGCGCTCGCCAGTCAGCCCCGACATTCCTGCCTTCAGGGAGATCGGCATTCCATTCGAACTGCCCGGCTGGTTTGGTCTGTACGGACCGGCCGGTATGCCGGCTGCGATGCAGGACACGCTGAATCACGCTGCCGCGCAGGCATTGGGCGATGCTGCCGTGTCCGCCAGTCTGCGCCGCATCGGCTTGGTCGCCGCACCGAGCACGCCGGCTGCCTTGCAACAAATGCAGTTGGCGGAGTTGCAGACGTGGAAGCCGGTCGTTCAGTCTTCGGGATTCCGTCCGGAAGACTGAACGAAAACGGCCGCCCATCCAACAGCGGACCGCGCTTCTTCCACCCAGGGGATAACGGCAGGCTGCGGGCTTGAGCAGGCTTACGGCTTCTCCTGCCACACCGCGATGCCACCCGGCTTCCCGGGCGAGTCATCGAGGCCGATCTCCACGCGCGTCAGGTCTTCGCCGATCAACAGTTCACCGGCATATGTCTTGCGGACCCGCTCGACGATCTGCCCGACCGTGGCATCGCCGTTCAGGCCGATATGGCTGAACACCGCCAGCCTTGGCCCCGCCGTCCGGAAGACCCGTGCGGCGTCCTCCGGCGAGGACAGGTGCTCGTAGATGGCACGGTACGCCGGGTTCGACGCCAGCAGCGCATCGGGGATCAGCGTGACGCAATGCACCAGCACGTCGGCGTTCTTTGCCTGCGCCACCACGGCGGGACTGAAGCGGGTATCCCCCGACAGCACCACCACCCGGCCCCGATAGTCGATCCGGTAGCCATACGACGGGCGGATGTTGTCGCCATGATCATTCTCGAAGGCCGTCACGCGAACGCCGTCCTTTTCATAGACGACCCCCGGCGCCACGTCGCGCGCGTCGATGGTGATGCCCGCGAGCGCGCTGCCCTCATCCTTGTGCCGGATCGCAATGTCCGCGGCGAAGGCCTGGCGCAGACCGTCCGCCAGCGCGCGCGTGCCCGCGGGGCCGTACAGGGCCATGGGCTTGTCGCGGCGGCCGTAAGGCGGGCGCAGCCAGCCGGTCAGCCAGAGGTCGGGCAGTCCCACCAGGTGGTCCGAGTGGAAGTGGGTCAGGAAGTGCGCGTCGACGCTGCCCAGCGGAATCCGCAACTGCCACAGGCGCACTGCCACGTCGCGTCCAAAATCAAAGACCAGCTTCTGCCCACCTGCTTCCACCAGCGTGCTGTAACCCGCGCGCGCCGCCGAGGGCACCGGAGTGCCCGTGCCCAGGAGCGTCACGCGGAAATGGTCGCTGCGGTCCGGGGCCACAGCGGCTGCCGGAGCGGCCAAAGCCGGAGCCGGCGTGGCGGCAGCCGAAAAGACCGCGGCGCACATCAGGGCGCTGCCCGTCAGTATCGTCAGCAATCGGGATGGTTTCATGCTTTACCTCCTGGATACGGTGGCAGCGGTGATCTGCGCGCAAACCGACCACGTTCATTGTCTTGAGCCGCAGCGGCTCAGAAGATCTGCTTGATGCCGAGCATCACGCCGGCCTGGCTTCCGCCCGCGACCGGATTGCCCCCGGGGCTGCCGCCACTGACCGACAGCGCCGACTGGCCGCCGTTGTCGATATAGCCCGCCGTGGCATACACGGAGGTGCGTTTCGAGAACGCGTAAGCGCCCCGTATCGCGCCAAGCCAGGCCTTGTTCTGGCTGTGCGGGTATTTCAGGTAATAGATTTCGCCAGCCAGGTTGAACGCGGGCGTGATGTCGTAGGACGCCCCCGCAAACCAGAGATCGCTGCGTGGGGTGCTGCTTGCTTCATTGTTGCGCGACAGCAGCCCCAGGCCCAGCTTGCTGCGCGGCAGCAGCATGTAACCCCCCAGCGAGAAGCGGTCATCCTTCAGGCTGCTGCGGGTCAGGCCGCCGAAGGCGCCGGGACCGCCGCGCAGCGAATCGTAGGCTGCGCTCACGCCCCACCAGGCGGTCTCGTACATCAGCATCGCCGACCATTCGCGGCAGGCGCGCGAGTCCGCCGGGTTCTCGCCGGCACAGTTAGTGCCGGCCGGGCCCGGTCCCCCATTGACGGCATCGCGGCCCATGCTGTACGTGGCACCAACGGTGACGCCGCCGAACTTGCCCTTGTACGAGACTGCATTGTCGGCACGCGCGTTGGGGATATAGCTGTCGAGCGAGCCGACGCCATAGACGTTGGAGGTGAGGATATCGGTATCCAGACGCGCCCAGAACAGCATGGTGTACTGGCGCCCGAGCCCGATCTGCCCCCACTGGCCGCTCAGCCCCGCGAAGGCCTGCCGCCCGAACAGGCGCGGCCCCTGATTCGAGACACCGGTGTCGGGCGCGAAGCCGGATTCCAGCACGAACACGCTCTTCAGCCCGTTGCCGAGGTCCTCCGAACCGCGCAAGCCCCAGCGCGATGGCACGGTCGCGGCCAGCGCAGGCTGACGCACCAGGTCATGTCCCGCCGCACCGACGTGATCAAGGTATTCCACGCCCGTGTCAATGACCCCATAGATCGTCACGGACTGTGCCGCCGCCACCAGCGGCACGGCGGCGGCCACGCCGGCAACCCCGTTGCGTAACTTCATGCTGTCTCCCCGATTTCCGCGATGGCGATCTACCGGCCACACCAGCGCCCCTGTATTATGTTCATATTTGAACATTCGGTTCTACATTGAACCAAACAGGGCGAATGGTACCGGCCTTGGTATCCAGGGCAGATTGGGGAAACTACTGATATTTAGCGATTCACCAGTTGACTCGTCGGTGAAGCATTGGAGAGTGTGCAAAAAACCGTTGCGATGCCGGGCGCGCGCGTCACTGCGGCGTCGGACTAGGTCCCGCGCAGTCGCCCGCGAAGGCAAATATCACACTTGCCGAAGGTTGCGCGAAGCCACCGCTACCGTGGTCGGCGACTCGGCGAGCGGCACAAAGCTTGTGTTGCGCCGTCGAGCGCATCGATGCTGCCGGTCTCGATGTCGTAGACCCAGCCGTGCAAGTTCATGCATCCCTGTTCGAGCGCCAGTGCCACCGACGGATGTGTGCGCGGGTTGGCCAGTTGCGCGATCACGTTCTCGCGCACAAGGCCGTCCAGCTTGGCGCGGGGCGTATCGAACTGATGCCCGCGCTGCCATCCAGCGCCTGGGGAAGGAACTCGACATCCGCATGTTCGCGCGGTCCAATTTGTGTGGCGACGGCGAACTCGCGGGGACGACTTTGTCGCCGCCCGCTACCACGATCCTGCTGATTGCCCCGTCTTGCCGGGCAATCCTTGAAACGCCTGCGGGCATGAATCACGTGGACCGCTCAGGCCCCGTCGAGGAACGGGTTGCGCCGGCCAAGGCGGGTGCCGAGCGCATCGGGCGCCAGGCTCGCGCTGGCCGGATCGATGCCCTGGCCCGGTCCCCCGGCCACGGCCGGATCGACCGGTGCGGGCATCATTCCCGGCTGGCTCGGCTGTCCAGCGGTCTGCGCGTATGTATTGCCGCCGGCAGGCATGGTCCCGGCTCCCGCGTTGGCTGACGCCGGTGCGGCCTGGATTGCCTGAGCGCCTTGCATCGGCTGGGCTGCCGGCGCCGCCGGCTGGATCGATTGCATCGGCTGAGTCGGCTGAACGGGCTGGACCTGCTGCGCGAACAGCGGGTACGACGCGAGCATCGCGCCAGCCATCAACAGGGATTTCGCCAGATGTTGCTTCATTCGATTACCTCCTGGAATAGCCCTAAGGCCTGGGAGTAATCACTGTAGCGGCACGGCGTCTGACATTCTGTTCGATTTTGCAACGGGCATTTACGAGGCTTGCCATCGGGCATGCGAGGCGCTATTCGCATGCGCGCAACCGTGCGAAGCCCATCAAGCCGGCTTCCATACGGGTGAGGCCGCCACCGTCACCTTGCGTGGCAGGATGCCTTGCGAGGTGAAGGCGTCGGCGATACGCTGCTGCTCGTCGAGCGCCGCGCCATCGACGGGCTGAACGCGATACGTGCGCCTGGCGTTAGCCATTTCCACCGTCGCGGGATCGAGGCCGATCAGCGGCGCATGCCAGGCCGCTGTCGCCTCCGGATTCGCCTTGATCCACTCGCCCGCGCGGCGCAGCTCGCCGTAAACCAGCGCGAGAACATCGGGCCGGCGCTTCGCATAGGGTGTCGCGGCCAGATAGAAGCGCCGGTAGTTCGAGAGCTTCGTGCCGTCGCGCAGGACACGGGCGTTGGCCTGCCTTTGCACGGCAGCCAGGAAAGGATCCCAGACCACCCACGCGGCCACGCTGCCGCGCTCGAAACCGGCGCGGGCGTCGGCAGGCGAAAGGTACACGGGTTCGATATCGCGCATTGACAGTCCCGCTTCGCCGAGCGCTTCCAGCAACAGATAGTGCGCGCCGGCGCCTTTCGCGAACGCCACCCGCTGGCCCTTGAGCTGAGCGACCGAACGGACCGGCGAATTCTGCCTGACCACGATGGCCTGCGCCGACTGCGACGGTGCCTCGCTGGCATAGTAGGTCAGGTTCGCACCGGCGGCCAGCGCAAATGGCGGCACCGCGTCCGCGACGTCCGCCGTCAGGTCGAGGCTGCCGACGTTCAACGCCTCAAGCAGGGGCAGGCCCGACGTGAACTCGTGCCATCGCACGGTGATGCCCAGCGGCGCGAGCGCGGCTTCAAGCGTGCGGCGGGATTTCAGCCAGATCGTCAGCGTCGAGGACTTCTGATAGCCGATGCGAAGCGATTCGGCGTCAGCCGCGCATGCCATGTCCGGCAGAACGGCAGCACCCAGGGCGGCAAAACCGCCGAGCAACACGCGCCGGCGGGCAGAGTTGGTTGAGGAGGACAAGCGAGACCTTCTTCTGTCTGGACAGTCTGCAAGCGTACGCACACTGGCAGGCGATGTGAACGAAGCAACCCGGCTTAGCTTATGCGCCGCGCGCACAAGTGGCCGCTTGCCGCATTGGAGCGCGTTCAGGCATGGGGTGCGAAGTTGATCGCTCCAAGATCATTCAGGCCGCTTCCGAAAGTCCCCTATGCCGCCGACTCGATACGGCCGCCTCGGCAGTCGAGGAACTGCAGCGTCGTGCCGCCGCTTCCGGGCCGCACGGCGTGCGCTTCGGAATCGGCCAGTGGTTGCGGCGTCTGGCAATAGCTATTGCCCGTGCGTGCGCACGCCACGCTGGTCTGGCGCGGCCGGTCGGTATTGGCGTGCACGGCCGAGCACGCGCACGCGGCAAGCATCGCGGCGCAGTTCAGAAGTATCTTCATGTCTGATTTCATGGCGGGCCTCCTCTTGCCGTGCAAGCTCAGTGCGCATCCGCGGACGGTGCCTTCGGCGGCGCGACTTTGCGCATCAGGGGGACCATCGCGGTGGCAATCACGAAACACGCCATGACGATCAGGAACGCATCGCTGAACGTCTGTGTCTGTGCTTCACGCCAGGCGAGCGCGAAGAGTTGCTTCAGCGCGGCCGTTTGCGCCTCGGCCAGATCGTGGCCGGCCGCGGCCATCTGGCTGGCAGCGCCTTGCAGGAACGCACCCATGGCTTCGTTGCGGATATTCAGGTGCTCCGCCTCGCGCAGGAAATGCAGATTGCCGCGATCGTTGAGCACGGTGGCGCAGGCCGCGATGCCAATGGCGCCGCCAAGGTTGCGCATCAGGTTGAACAGGCCCGATGCGAGCTTGAGCCGTTCGGGCGGCAGGCTTCCCAGTGTCAGCGTGACCGTCGGTGCCACAGCGAACTGCTGTGCCATACCGCGAAGTGCCTGCGGCAACAGCAGTTCGGACCCGCCCCAATCGTGCGTGATCGGCGCAAAAAACCACATCGACAGCGCGAACAAGCCGAGTCCGAACATCATCAGCCAGCGCAGGTCGACGCGATTGGCCAGGAACGCATAGAACGGGATCGAAGCGACCTGGAACAAGCCCGTCGAAAAGATTGCCAGGCCGATGTCCAATGCGCTGAAGCCACGCACGCGTCCCAGGAACAAGGGGGTCAGGTAGATCGTCGCGAAGATGCCGATGCCGGTGACGAACGAGAAGAAGCAACCCAGTGCGAAATTCCGGTCGCGCAGCGCGCGCAGATCGACGACCGGATTCGCATACGTCAGCGATCGCCAGACAAAGGCCACGCCGGACAATCCGGCGATCCATGCGGTGGCGACGATCACATCGTCCCCGAACCAGTCCCAGCGCGGACCCTCTTCCATTGTGTATTCGAGGCAGCCAAGGAACAGCGCCATGAGCGTGATACCCAGATAGTCGGCACCGCGCAGCAGCGACCAGTTCGGGCGATCGACCTTGACCAGCATCGGCACGGCCACCGTGACAAAGATGCCGGGCACCAGGTTGATGAAGAACAGCCAGTGCCATGAGAAGTTGTCGGTAATCCAGCCACCGATGGTCGGGCCGAGCGTCGGCGCGAGCGACGCAAGTGCGCCGATGGTGGCCGCGGCGATCACGCGCTGCGGACCCGCAAAGAATGCAAAGGCCGTGGTGAATACGAGCGGAATCATGGACCCGCCCAGGAAGCCCTGGGCCGCGCGGAACGCGATCATGCTCTGGATATTCCACGCCACGCCGCAAAGCAGGCTTGTCGCCGTAAAGCCCGCGGCCGATGCGGCAAACAGCCAGCGTGTCGACATCACGCGCGAAAGCCAGCCCGAAAGCGGGATCACGATGATCTCCGCAATCAGATAGCTGGTCTGAACCCAGACCGTCTCGTCGGCACCCGCCGACAGGCCCCCGCCGATATCGCGCAGCGACGCGGAGACGATCTGGATGTCGAGCAGCGCGATGAACATGCCTACGCACATGGTCGCGAACGCGAAGATCTTGGCTGGCGTGGATAGCGCGGCCGGTGATTGCAGCGCCGGTGCCGGCGCGGCGGCCCGCCGCTCGAGGGTGGCCGTATTCATCATTGCACCCGCTTCGAAGGGTGTGTATCGACCTGCGCGATCACCGACAGCCCTGGGCGAATGAGGCCGAGCGTCGCATCCTTCTCGTCGAGCTGGATGCGAACCGGCACGCGCTGGACGATCTTGGTGAAGTTGCCGGTCGCGTTTTCGGCTGGCAGCACGCTGAATTGTGCGCCCGTCGCCGGCGCGAGGCTGCCGACACGGCCATGGAAGACGCGCCCCGGAAGCACATCGGCCTCGATCGTGACGGGCATGCCCTCGCGCATATGCGCGAGCTGCCCTTCCTTGAAGTTCGCATCGACCCACAGTCCGCTGGACGGGACGATGGACAGCAACTGGCTGCCGCTGCCTGCATAGGCGCCGACGCGCGCGCGCCGGTTGCCCACCGTGCCGTCGACCGGCGCGCGCAGCTCGGTGTAGCCAAGGTTCAGCCTGGCGATGTCGCGCTCGGCAACGGCCTGTGCGAGCGCCGCCTTCGCCTGCAGCTTCTGCGTGCCGATGACCTCGAGCTGGCGCTGCGCCGCGAGCAGCGACGCCTGCGCTTTTTCGCTGTTGGCCGCCGCCTGCTTGTAGTCGGCGTCGGCCTTCTGCGAACTCTGGATCGACACCGCCGATTTCTCGACCAGACTAGCATAGCGCAGCTGATCCTGGCGCGCGCGCACGGTATCGGCATTGGCACCCGAGATACCGGCCCGCGCCTGCCCGATCACGGCCTCCTGCAGCCGCTGCGTGGCATCGAGGTTTTCAAGCAGCGCCTGCTGCGCCGCCACCGCGCCTTCCGCCTTGGCGAGCGCGGCACGGTAGTCGCGATCGTCGATACGCACTAGGACGTCGCCCGCGTGCACGGGCTGGTTGTCGGTCACGGCGACTTCGGCAATATAGCCGGCAACCTTCGCGCCGATCACGGTCACATCGCCGCCGACGTAGGCGTCGTCGGTGCTCTGCACGAAGCGCGCTTCATTCCACCAGTAGTAGCCGTAGCCTGCGCCGGCCATTCCCGCGACCAGCAGCGCGCCGGTCGCGATCAGCTTCTTCGTAGCGGGGCGCGGCTTCGCGGCCGGAACGGGCTGCTCGCCCGCGCGTTCGGTCATGGTGTCGCTCGTCATGGCACTTCCTTTCTGCACTGAGGTTCGAGGGTATTTGGATTCGGGGTGGACGCGGCCGGCGCTTGCGCCACGCGATGCAGTCTCTGCCGCATGCGCTCGCTGGCGGCCGGACCGGGGCCAAGTACATAAGCCGCTTCGGTGATGCGCCTGCCGTTGGCGGCATCGACCAGCACGGGCTCGACGCGTGCGCCGGTCTCGCGGTCCAGCAGTTGCACGCTTTCGCCTTCGGGAGAGAAATGCCGGTTGCCCCACGCCAGCAGCGCCACCAGCACGGGGCGGAAATCGCGGCCGCGCGGGGTCAGTACGTATTCAAAGCGCTGGGGCCGCTCGCAGTAACTGCGCCGCTCCAGCAGCCCCTCATCGACGAGCGAACCGAGCCGCCGCGCGAGCATGTTGGGCGCGATGCCGAGGCTCTTCTCGAAATCGTCGAAGCGCGCCGTGCCATAGAACGCCTCGCGCAGGATCAGGACGCTCCACGCGTCACCGATGCGCGCAACAGTCCGGGCGATGGGGCACGGCGCCTTGTCCAGTGGCCTTCTCTGCATGATTGTCATCCCTTTCAATTCGGGGTTGCTATCAAGTTGAAAGTTAGTCTAGAGTTGTGACTATCATGTTGCAAGTTAATTTTTCAACATGCATGACAGATCACGAACGAGAGGTGTATGACATGACGCAAGGGCAACCCTTCCCTCCAGCACGGCGCTTCGGGCGCAGCCTCGCGGCGGTCACTGCCGCAGCCATGGCCGCCAGCCTGGCTGCGTGCGCGGTCGGCCCGGACTACCGCGCCCCTGAGGCGAAGCTGCCGGCGACCTACGCGCATGCAGCGGCTCTGCAGGCCGGCGGATCCAGCGAAACGGCGCCCGCGGCGCCCGCCCTCGACAGCTGGTGGAAGGGATTCGATGACCCCGCGCTGACCCGGATCATCGAGCGCGCGCTGGCGCAGAATCTCGACCTGGCCGCCTCCATCGCCCGTGTCGACCAGGCGCGCGCGGCCGCCGACTATGCGGGCGCATCATTACTGCCGGAGGGGTCGTTGTCGGGCAGCGTCGCGCGGCAGCGGCAGTCGCTCGAAAGCCCGCTCGGCAAGATCGCCAGCAAGTCTCCCGGCTTCGAGCGCAACAACACGCTGTACGACGTGGGCGCGGGAGCCAGCTGGGAGATCGACATCGCCGGCGGGCTGCGGCGCGGTGCCGAAGCAGCGAACGCGCAAGCGCAGGCAGCGCAGGCCGAGCACTTGGGCGTGCGCGTGCTGGTGGCGGCAGAAGCCGCCGATTCGTACTTCCGCGTGCGCGGCGCGCAGCAGCGCATCGCCATCGCGCAGCAGCAGGTGCAGACCAATGCGCGGCTGCTGGATCTGGTGAATCTGCGCCTGGCCGACGGTATCGGCGCCGAGCGCGAGCGCGCGCAGGCCGAAGCCCGGCTCGCGCAGACCCGCGTCACCATTCCGCCGCTGCAAATTGAACTCGACACGCAACTCAATCGCCTCGACGTGCTGATGGGTGCGGCGCCGGGCACCTATGCTGCCGAACTGGCCGCACCGGGCATGCGCACGGATGTGCCGCAGATTCCGCTTGCGCAGGGCCCCACCCAGCTACTCGAACGCCGCCCGGACGTCATCGCCGCCGAACGCCGGCTCGCGGCGTCCAGTGCGCGCATCGGCGTGGCCACGGCCGAGTATTACCCCAAGCTGTCGCTGTCGGCGCTGCTCGGCTTCGAAAGCCTGTCCGCGGGCAAGATGTTCACGGCGGCGACGTTCCAGCCGGCGGCCATGGCCGGCCTGCGCTGGCGCCTGTTCGACTTTGGCCGTGTCGATGCCGAAGTCGCGCAGGCACGCGGCGCGAACGCGGAGGCACTCGCCGCCTATCGCCAATCGATGCTGCGCGCGACGGAGGACGTGGAGAACGCCATCGTCACGCTGACCCAGCTGCAATGGCAAAGCAAGGACCTCGCAGTCGAAGTCAATGCACAGACCCGCGCGCGCGGCGCGGCCGAAGAAGCCTACAAGGGCGGCGCGGTCAGCCTGTTCGAAGTGCTCGAGGAAGACCGCCAGCTGCTGTCCGCGCGCGACCAGCAGGCCCGCGTGGGCACCGACAACGCGCGGGCCGCGGTGGCGGCGTTCCGCGCGCTCGGTGGCGGGTGGTAAGAGACGGCAAGGAACACGCGCGCCGCGTCAGCCGGCGTCGTCCTGGCCGGTTGCGGACAGATAGGCGGCAGCATCTGCCAAGCGCCGGCGCACACCCTCACCCGCGGCCGGCCCGGGCGCCAGTGCATAGCGCGCAAAATCCACCGGCGCGCCGCTCGCGGCATCGACCAGCACGGGCTCGATGACGTCGCCTGTCGCCTTGTCCACAAGTTGCACGCTCGCGCCCTCGGGTGCGAAGTGTTTATTGCCCCAGGCCATCATCGACAGCATGACCGGCAGGAAATCGCGGCCGCAGCCGGTCAGCACGTACTCGTAGCGCGGAGGACGCTCCGAATACTGGCGCCGCTCCAGCAAACCTTCCTCCACTAGCCCGTTCAGGCGGCGCGTCAGCATGTTGGGCGCGATGTCGAGGTTCTTCTGGAACGTGTCGAAACGGGTCGCGCCGTAGAACGCCTCGCGCAGAATCAGGATGCTCCACCACTCTCCGACCCGCTCGAGGCTGCGTGCGATGGGACATTGCATGTCCCTGAAGGTCTTTCTTTGCATGGTGTGGCTCGTAGGATGCCAGGTAGCTGCTGAATCGCTTCCATCCTACTGCCGCAACTTTAATCATGCAAGTTACAGACCGCGCAGGCATGTGCCGGCACTTGCAGGCAGTCTCCATGGGCGGAGCCGAGATCGTCTGGTCCGAACAGAAACTGACGCCGCTGCTGGCGTCCACCATGATCCGGGACCCGGAGGGGAACCTGATCAATATCTTCGGCAAGCCAGCCTAGCAAGGCGCCGGCCGCGGAGCCGGCATACCCTGGCTTTCGTGCCAAGGGGAACTCTGCCGGCAGGCATTCCCGGGAGCTAAGCTTCAGCCAGCTCGGCGCCGCTTCTCGCTTCCCGCCTCACCGCTTGCGGCGGCACCCCGAATCCTCGCACAAACGCTTCGCGCAGATGCCGACGGTCGCGAAAGCCCGTCTCGCGCGCCACCACTTCGAGCGGATGCCGGCTCTGCTCGATCATCAGCCGCGCCGCCTCCAGGCGCAGTCCCTCCACCGCCTTGGCCGGTGACTGCCCGGTTTCCTGCATGAACGCCCGGCTAAATTGACGCGGGCTCAGGTTTGCGGACTGCGCCAATGCATCGACGGTCAGCGGCTCGCTCAGATGCTGGCGCGCGTAGTTCAAGGCATGCTGTATGCGGTCGGACTTCGGCGCAAGGTCGAGCATTTCGGAATGCTGCGACTGCCCGCCAGAGCGCCGCTGGTGCATGACAAGCTTGTGCGCGACCGAACGCGCTATGGCCGCACCGAGATCGCGCTCGACCATCGCGAGGGCGAGATCGAATGCCGCCGTCATGCCTGCCGATGTCCAGACCTGGCCGTCAACGATAAAGATGCGGTCTTCCTCGACCTCGACGTCCGGGTGCCGCTGGCGCATCGCGCGGGCGAACGCCCAGTGAGTCGTCGCCCGCCGTCCGGCCAGCAAGCCTGCCTCGGCGAGCACGAAGCCTCCGGTACAGAGTCCGGCGATGCGCCGGGCGCGGGGCGCTGTATCGCGCAGGAACTCGAGTTCTTCCTGCGCCGGGCGAGAGACGACCGGATCCGTCACGCCCAGCACCATCCAGGTGTCGACGATCTCTCGCGGGTCGGGCCGCCGCGTGCCGACGGTCATGCCGAGCGAGGATGTCACCACACCGCCGCAGGCCGAGAAATTCTCCACGCAGTAAAAGGGTTCGCCGCCCGTCGCATTGGCAAATTCGAACACCGCCTGGGTGCCGAGCGCCATGATCTGGAAGCCATCCGCCAGCAGGTAGCCGATGCGATGCATGTTTCTTTCTCCGAAAAGCGCACGTCCCAAATACGCACTATATACGTCATTTACGCCATGCGCAGGGATACCTACGATTCAGTCTCCGAACCACACCAGGAGTCATGACATGAACCGAACCACCCACGCCGGCACTGCCCTCGTTACCGGCGCCTCCTCCGGCATTGGCGCCATCTACGCCGACCGCCTGGCCCGCCGAGGCTATGACCTGATCCTTGTTGCGCGCAACCGCGACCGCCTGGCCGCTCTCGCCGACCGCCTTACCACCGAAACGCGTCGCAACGTCGAAGTGATCGGCGCAGACCTGAACGACCGCGCCGAGCTGTCCCAGGTCGAGGCCCGCCTGAGGGAAGACGAAAGCATTGCGCTGCTGGTCAACAACGCCGGCGTCGGCACGCACACCCCGCTGCTGGACAGTGATGTCGACCGGATGACCAGACTGATCGAGTTGAACGTCACGGCGCTTACCAGACTGACCTATGCCGCCGCGCCATCTTTCGTCGCGCGCGGCAAGGGCGCGATCATCAACATCGCGTCGGTCGTCGCCATCGCTCCCGAGATCCTGAATGGCGTGTACGGAGCCAGCAAGGCATTTGTGCTGGCGCTGAGCCAGTCGCTGCACCACGAACTGCATGACAAGGGGGTACGCGTACAGGCGGTGCTGCCGGGTGCAACCGCCACGGAGTTCTGGGCCACAGGTGGACGGCCCGTGGAGAATCTGGACGCGGACATCGTGATGTCAGCCGCGGCCCTGGTCGATGCGGCGCTGGTTGGGTACGACCGCGGCGAACTCGTCACGATCCCATCCCTGCATGACGTGGCCAAATGGGACGCTTATGCGGCAGCACGCGTGTCGATGATGGGTGAACTGTCGACCAGCGTGCCGGCCGCGCGCTACCGTGGCGCTTGAAAAGCCGGACGCGCAGAGTCCGCAAGTTGTATGCATGACAACATTCATGTCTTGCGGACTCGCCCGACGATCTGTCAATCCAGTGGCTTGCCCGCCTTCTCCGGCACCATCACCAGCCCGCACAGCGATAGCACGCCACAGCCAATCACATACAGCGCCGGCGCGCTGGCATTGCCAGTCAGCTCGATCAGCCAGGTAGCGATCAGCTGGGCGAAGCCGCCGAACACCAGCACGCCAATGCAATAGACGACCGACAGGCCACTGGCGCGGATGCGGCGGGGGAACAGCTCGGTGATGAGCACCACGGTAGGCACCACGTTCAGCACCAGCGGCAAAGCCAGCACGGCGACCACGGCAAGCAGCGTGCCAAGAGATGGCCTGGCGTTGAGCAGCAGGAAGGCGGGATAGACCAGCACCAGCATGGCCAGGCGGGACCACAGGATGGCGGGCTTGCGTCCGATGCGGTCGGACAGCCTGCCGGCGTACGAGGACAATGCCACCTGCACCAGGGCTGCGACACAGCCCGCGCTCATGCTGAGCCCGAGCGGGATCTTCAGCACAGTCGCCGCGTAGCTGGTCATGTAGTGCAGCACGATATAGGTAGCGGAGGTGCCGCCAATCGTCAGCAGAACGCCAGCTACCACCACGCGGCCATGCCCGCGGAAGACCTCGGCCAGGCCGGCGCGTTCGTGGCCCGTCGCCGTTGCGGCGGCGGGTGATTCGGCGGTTTCGTCCAGGTGGCGGCGGATATAGAGGCCGAGCGGAATGACCAGGATGCCGATTGCGAACGGCACGCGCCACCCCCAGCTTTGCAGCGCGTCAGGCGACAGGCCGTTAGTCAGCGACAGCCCCACCACTGCACCGAGCAGCACGCTGACGCCCTGGCTGAACAACTGCCAGCTGCCGTAGTAGCCGCGTGAATGGTCGTCGGCGTACTCCATCAGCAGTGCTGTGGACGCGCCGACCTCGCCGCCCAGTGCAAAGCCCTGCAGCAGCCGCGCCAATAGGATCAGCATCGGCGCGGCCAGCCCGGCCTGTGCATAGGTCGGCGAGACCACGAACAGCAGCGAGCCCAGCCCCATCAGCCAGAGCGTCAACGTCATGGCCGGCTTGCGTCCGGCCCGGTCGGCGTAGAGCCCGATCATCAGGCCGCCGAGCGGGCGGGCAACGAAACCCACGCCAAACGTCGCCAGCGAAAGCATCAGCTGGCCGAAGCTGCCGCTGACGGGGAAGAAAAGCTTGCCGATCAGCACCGCGAAGAAGCTGTAGACGGTGAAATCGTAGAACTCAAGGCCGTTGCCGATGGTGATGGCGGCAATGACGCGACGGCGCGGTACGGCGTGGCCGGCCGCAGGCGCGGCGCAAGCGCCCTCCAGCGGCTGCGCAGGCAGGGAAGTGAGCATTCGGTGTCTCCGTGGGTGAGGCGGCGCCGGCCTTGAGGGCCGGTCATTGTCGATGGTGATTGGGGTGCGGCTCAGCGGATGCGGCTCAGCGCAGGTAGCGCTCGACCAGCTTGACCCAATAGGTGGCGGCAAGCGGCAGGCATTCGTCGTTGAAGTCGTAGCCCGGGTTGTGGACCATGCAGCCGCCCTCCCCGTCACCGTTGCCGACGATCAGGTAGCAGCCAGGACACGCCTCCAGCATGAAAGAGAAGTCTTCGCTGCCGGTCAGCGGCACCATGTCGCCGATCAGGCCGCTCTCGCCCAGCCACTCGCGGGCAACCTCGCGCGCCAGTTCCGTGGTGGCGGGGTCGTTGACCAGCACCGGATAGCGGCGGTCGTAATGCACCTCGGCACTGGCACCAAAGCTGTCCGCCTGGGCATGCGCCAGCGCGGTGATGCGCGCCTGCAGCAGGTCGCGCACTTCGGCCTTCAGCGCGCGCACCGACAGCCGCAGCTCGGCACTCTCGGGAATGACGTTGGACGCCTTGCCGGCTTCGATCGCGCCGACGGTTACGATGGCCATGTCCAGCGGGTTGACGTTGCGCGACACCACCGACTGCAACGCCATCACCATCGACGCGCAGGCCACCACCGGATCGACCGCCCGATGCGGAACCGCACCGTGGCCACCGCGCCCCGTCACGCGGATCGTGACGGTGTCGGAGGACGCCATGAATGCGCCGGGCAAGAAGCCGAACTTGCCGGTCGGGTGTCCGGGCATGTTGTGCAGCGCGAACACGGCATCGCACGGGAACAGCCGGAACAGTCCGTCCTTGATCATCTCGCGCGCGCCGCCCATGCCTTCCTCGGCCGGCTGGAAGATCACGCGCAGCGTGCCCTGGAAGGACTTGTGCCCGGCCAGGTAGCGCGCCGCGGCCAGCAGCGTGGCAGTGTGGCCGTCATGGCCGCAGGCGTGCATCTTGCCGTCGATCTTGCTGGCATACGGCAGGCCCGTGGTCTCACGGATCGGCAGCGCATCCATATCGGCGCGCAGGCCGACGGCGGGGCCGTCGCCGTGGCGCAGCGTGCCGACCACGCCGGTGCCGCCCAGGCCGCGATGTACGGCATAACCCCAAGCCTGCAGGCACTCGGCCACCAGGTCGCTGGTGGCGAATTCCTCGAAGCCCAGCTCGGGGTGGGCATGGATGCGGTGGCGCAGGTCCACCATCTCGGCTTCGATGGCGCGGATGCCGGGCAGGACGGGATCTGGATGCATGGGGTCTCCGGGGATGTTCTTGGCGGGGAATTGCGAGATTGCGTGCCGCGATCTTAGGCATCGCCCGCCCGGGCCGATAGCCGCAAAGCTGTTATCCTGACAACCGCCGGTTGTCACCCAAAAGTCCATCATGTCGATGAAACTGCATCAGATCCAGGCGCTGGTCGCCGTTGCCGATGCCGGCAGCATCCGTGCCGCCGCACGGCTGGCCGGACTGTCGCAGGCAGCGGTTACCAAGGCGCTGCGCGAACTGGAAAGCGAAGCCCGGCTGCCCTTGCTCTCGCGCACTGCGAGTGGCGTGGCGCTGACCGCGGCGGGACAGCGGATGCTGGGCCATGCCCGTCTGGTGGTGGGCCAGCTCGCACGCGCCAGTGAAGAACTGGCCACGCTGCGTGGCGAAGGCGTGGGGCGGCTGTGCATCAGCGTCACGCCGTGGATCATGCTGACGTTCCTACCGCGGGTGCTGCTGCGTTTTCGCGAACGCATGCCGGGCGTGCAGGTGGAGATCTTCGAGGGCCTGACCGCGGTGGCCTTGCCGCGCTTGCGCGAAGGCACGCTGGACTTTGCCGTGGGGCCGTTCACGGCCGCGATGTCCACGCAAGAATTCGAGTGCGAGCCGCTGCTTGCATACACCTCGTGCGTGATCGCCCGGCGCGGCCATCCGTGCGCGCAGGCACGCGCGCTGCACGAACTGCTGGCGCAGGATTGGGTCGTCAACTACACCGCAGCCAGCTACGAGCCCTTCATGCGCAACCTCTTCTGGCAGCATGATGCACAGATCGACCCGTGCCGGCTGCATTGCGCGCACTCCACCGCGTTGCTGCTGGAACTGGTCCGCAATGCCGGCATGATCAGCTATTGCCCGCGGCCACTACTGCTGTCCGAGCCGATGCGCGGCTGGGTCCACGCCTTCGCCCTGGCCGAGCAATTCGAAACCAGCCGGCTCGGCATCATCACGCGCCACAACGCGGTGCGCAGTCCCGCGGCGCAGTGCTTCACCGACTGCCTGCTGCAGGAGATCCGGCGCCGTGCGCGCTCGGCGGCGCAGAAGGACAGCGAGCTGTTCGACGAGCTGGAGGTCTTGTACTGAGCGTCGGGCGTTCGGGCTCTCACGATTCATGCGTACCCAGTGTCATGTACGCGTCGGTCCGTGGCGGCTATCCGCTTGCGCTCAGGCCGCCTTATCGGCCTTGCCGGCGGCTTGGGCGAAGCGGGCCAGGAACTTGTCGAACAAGAACGGTTCCGTGTGACGGTCTTCGGCGCTTTCCTTGCGGCGAATCGCGTTGCGAACCAGCAGTGACCCAAGGTAACGCACCGGTTCGGGAGGAAACTGGCCAAGGGGGCCCCTGGCAAGGCCGGAACGCGTCCAGGCATTGTCCTCGCCCAGCGCCAGCGACGACAACAGTTGGCCACCCATATAGCTTGGCGCCACGCCATTGCCGGAATAGCCGAAACCGTAGGAAATTGCCCGGTTTCCGTTCAGGTAACCGAAGAAAGGGAATCCGGTTGCAGACCGGTCCGAGGGGCCGTTCCAGCTGGCAATCACCGGCACATCGCTCAGGGCCGGGAAAAACGCGCGCAGACTGTGCGTGAGCATGGTCTCGTAGGGGGATGCCTGATTAAAGACCGGCACGATGCGCCCCCGGTAGGAAAAGGTGTTACCCCCCTTGCCAAGCATGAGGCGCCCGTCGCGGGTGGTGCGGTAGTAATAGACGAACGTGCGCGAGTCCAGCACCGAGGTGCCATGATCCAGGCCGATGCCGGCAAGCAGGTCGGGACAGCGATCGGTCATGATCATGTCGCTCGACACAATGGCCACTGAACGCTCGAACTGGGGGAACACAGTTGGCATCCAGGCATTGAGCGCCAGCACAACGTGGCCGGCATCAACGCGTCCACTCGGCGTCACGACCGCGGGACGCGCGCCATCTTCGATGGAGATCATCGGCGAGCGCTCGTGGATCTCGATGCCCTGGCTCAGCGCCACGCGACGCAGGCCACGAACCAGCTTTCCCGGATGCACCGTGGCCGCCAGCGGCGAAAAGAAGCCGGAGCGGTTGCGGGCCGAGCCCGTTCGCGTAGCAACCTCGACCGTGCTCAGGCGCCGCCAGCTATTCAGCCCCCAGTCCTCCAGCGCCTGCACTACCGGATCGAGCAAACCCTCCTGCGCGGGGTTGGTGGCGGTATAGATGGTGCCATCCATGCGCAACTCGGCGTCGATACCATGAGCGCGGCAAAACTCGGCGATGGCGGGGATCGCATCCTCGGACGCCCGGATCAGCCGCCTTGCTTCCGTTTCCCCGAACAGCCGGGCCAGCGTAAAGAGCTTGGTTGACCAGGTCAGCATGCAACCGCCGTTCCGTCCGCTCGCGCCTGCACCACAGATGTCTGCTTCGAGAACCGTAATCTTCAGGGACGGCCGCTTTTGCCTGAGTTGCAGCGCAGTCCACAGGCCGGTGAATCCGCCGCCAACGATGCAAATGTCGGCCTGCCTGGTTCCGCGCAATGCAGGGGCGAGATCCGTATCGCCGAGAAGGGCTTGTTCCAGCCAGAATGGGCGCATGGATGGCTCCGAAGTTGTTTGCGGTTCAGCTCAATGCATCAGCAATTGCCCGGCATCGTGGCACTCATAGCCGAGAGCGTGCGCGACTTCCTTGCACGTCACCTTGCCGAACGCCACGTTCAGGCCATTGGCGAGGTGCGGATTGTCGGCCAATGCCGCCTTCCAGCCTTTGTCGGCGATCTGCAGCGCAAAGGGCAACGTGGCGTTGTTGAGCGCGTAGGTCGAGGTACGCGGCACCGCCCCCGGCATATTGGCGACGCAATAGTGCAACACGTGGCCAACCAGGTAGGTGGGATCGGCGTGCGTCGTGGCCTTGGCGGTCTCGCAGCAGCCGCCCTGATCGATTGCCACATCCACGATAACCGAACCCGGCTTCATCGCGTCCACCATGCCGGCCGTGACCAGCCTGGGTGCGGCCGCGCCCGGAATCAGCACGCCGCCGATGACGAGATCGGCTGACAGCACGTGGCGCTCGACATTGTCCTGGTTGGAGTAGACCGTCGTCACACGGGCGCCCAGCAGGCGGTCCATGCGCCGCAGCACATCGATATTGCGGTCGATCACCACCACGTGGGCGCCGGTTCCCACTGCAATCTGCGCCGCATTGCTGCCCACCACGCCCCCGCCGAGAATCACGATCCGGGCGGGCTCCACGCCCGCCACGCCGCCCAGCAGAACACCCATGCCGCCGCGCGCCTTTTCCAGGCAGTGCGCCCCGGCCTGCACCGACATGCGGCCGGCAACCTCCGACATCGGCGCCAGCAGCGGCAGGCCACCGCCGGCCTGCGTGACAGTCTCATAGGCAATGCACACTGCACCGCTGCGGACCAGGTCGGCGCACTGGTCCGGATCCGGTGCCAGATGCAGGTAGGTATAGAGGATCTGTCCGTCCCGGAGCATGGCGCGCTCGGCGGCCTGCGGCTCCTTGACCTTGACGATCATTTCCGCCGTGGCAAAGACTTCCGCCGCCGTATCGACGATCGTGGCACCGGCCTTGCGGTAGTCGGCATCGCTCGCGCCGATGCCTGCGCCAGCCGTGGTTTGTACCAGCACGTGGTGGCCATGTGCCGTCATCTCCCGCACGGAAGATGGCGTCAGGCCGACGCGATACTCATGGTTCTTGATTTCCTTCGGTACTCCGATCCTCATTGCTGTCTCCTGCTCGTGTGTATGCAATTCCGGTACGGTGGCGCTGCCCGCCCCTACCAGGGCAGCGAATAGGTCTTGGTATTGCAGAAGCTCTTCATCGCTTCGAGCACGCCTTCCTTGTAGCCCAGCCCGGAATCCTTGATGCCGCCGAACGGCGTCATCTCCAGCCGATAGCCCGGGACTTCGCGGACGTTGACCGTCCCCACATGCAGTTCGCGGATAAAGCGGGTGATGTAATCGAGCCGGTTGGTGCAGACCGATGACGACAGCCCATAGGCCGTGCCGTTGGAAATCCGGATGGCGTCGTCGATATCCTTGAAACGGATCACCGGGGAGACAGGGCCAAAGGTCTCGTGCCTGACCACGGTCATTTCCGGGTCCACGTGGTCGAGCACCGTAGGCGCGTAAAGTGCGCCGTGGCGGGGGGGGGGGGGGGGGGCGCGCCCCCCCCCCCCCCCCCCGCCCCCCCCCACCGAAGCGCACCCGCCGGCGGCG
>NZ_JBYOJS010000007.1:0-219399 GCF_057798895.1 Cupriavidus sp. 22TCCZM04-2 | reverse complement strand
CCGTGGGTCTTGGCGGGGCCCGGGGGGGCGCCCCCCGGGGGGGGGGGGGGGGGGCGGGGGGGGGGGGGCCCCCCCCCCCCCCCCGCGCCGCCGGCAATGGCTGCATTTACCACCGACTCGAACTGGATGGCTGCTGCCTCGTCGATCACCGTGCCCATGTCCATGGCGGGATCCAGCGGGTCGCCATACTTCACTTCCTGCGTCCTGGCCACGAGCAACTCGACAAAGCGGTCGGCCACGGATTCCTGCACCAGCATCCGTTTCACCGCCGTGCAGCGCTGGCCGGAATTCTTGTACGACCCGCCCGCAGCGAGCGTGGCGGCTTCCTCCAGATCGGCGTCCTCCATCACGATAATCGGATCGTTGCCGCCCAGCTCAAGCACCTGGCGCTTGTAGGCGGCCTTGCCAGCAATGTACTTGCCGATCGACACGCCGCCGGTGAAGGTGACAAGATCCACGTACTGGCTGGTCAGCAGTTCGTCGGCGATCTCGCGGGGGTCGCCGGTGACGACCGACAGCATCTGCGGCGGCAGGCCGGCCTCATAGAGGATATCGGCCAGCGCGAACGCGGCCAGCGGCGTCTTCTCGCTCGGCTTGAGGACCATGCGGTTATTGGTAGCCACCGCCGGCGCGACTTTATGAATGACCTGGTTGAGAGGGTGATTGAATGGCGTGATGGCCGAGATGGCGCCCAGCAGCGGTTCCTTGAGCGTATAGACCTTGCGGCTCTTGCCATGGGGCGTGAGATCGCACGAAAAGACCTGTCCGTCGTCAACCAGCGCCTGGTTGGCCGCGAACAGCAGCACGTCCGAAGCGCGGCCGACCTCGTAGAGCGTGTCCTTGAGCGACAGACCCGATTCCAGCGTGATCAGGGTCGCGATCTCTTCCTTGCGCTGCGCGATGATTTCGCCGGCGCGCATCAGGATGCGATAGCGCTCGTAGCGGGTCAGGGTCGAGCGGTACTGGTGGGCGATGCGCAGGGCCCGGCGCACGTCTTCAAGGTTGGCCTTCGGCACCGTGGCAATCACTTCCCCGGTGTAAGGATAGGTCACGTCGATCACGCGATCGCGATAGACCTTTTCGCCGGCAATGCGCAGCGCTTCATGGCGGATGCCGGGGGTGGCAGGCATGTTCATCTTTGTCTCCTTTTGATCTCGGTCGGCAGGCTTGATGTCCCCCGCCACTGCGCGAAGAGCGGGTCGGGACAGCAGGCAGGCATGCTGGGAAGGCGCCGTCAGGCGGCGTAATTCAACGCGAGGTCGAGAGCGTCGAAGTTGCGCAGGCGGCGGGCCGGCTTCAGTCCGACCATCACACGGTTGCACAGCAGCGGCACGACTTGCTCCGACATCCCGCCATGGGAGCGCAGCGGCGCATCCAGGCCGGACAGGTCGTGCCGGGACTTCGATGTGCCGATCACCACGTTCCGTCGCGAGACCGCGACGATGTCGCCGATGCGGTCGGGCGGCAGCCCGAAGCGCTCGGCGGCCTCCTGGCGTGTGAGCACGCTGTCCATGCCCTCGATGTCCGCGATCCGCGGAATCCAGCGCGCGGCGCTCTCGGCGTCCGGCGCATAGATGGTGGCGAACGAGCCCAATGCGCCGTGGTGGACCACATAGGGGTCGGTAATGGGCAGGATCACGCGCGCCGCGCCCTCCCCGTACCAGCCGTCAAGCTGGTCCTGCAGGTAGATGACGTTGGGCTCGCCGGTCGCGCCGTGCTTGTCGTTCATGCCGTGGTCGGCGGTCAGCACGATGGTGGCGCCCAGCGCGTCGAGCTGGCTCAGGTAGCCGTCCATCATCTGGTAGAACGCGTTGGCGGCCTTGCTGCCCGGGGCCGCCTTGTGCTGAACGTAGTCCGTGGTGGACAGATACATCAGGTCAGGCCGCTCGCGCTCCATGAGTTTGACGCCGGCGGCAAAGACGAATTCGGACAGCTCGGCACTGTAGACCGACGGTACTGGCATGCCCACCATTTCCACGACACCGGTGATGCCGTTTTCCTCCTGCGTGACCTGGTCGGCCTTCTCCGACGAAAAGCAAATGCCGCGCATGCCATGGCCGAGCAGCTTGCGCAGCTTGTCCTTGGCGGTGACCACTGCCACTTTCGCCCCGGCGTTCGCAAAGGCCGCCAGCACAGTGCCGGCGCGCAGGTACTTCGGATCGTTCATCATCACTTCGGCGCCCAGTTCGCGATCGAAGAAGTAATTGCCGCAGATGCCGTGGACCGACGGCAGTGCACCAGTGACGATGGACAGGTTGTTGGGGTTGGTGAATGAGGGAATCACGCAGTCGCCCAGCAGGCTCGTCCCGTGCTGCATGACGGACTGCAGGAAAGGCGCTACGCCTGCTTCGGTGGCGGCGTGGAGGTATTCCGGCGCGCAGCCGTCCACGCATACCACGACCACCGGGCGGTTCATCCAGCGGTAAGTCCTGCCATTGACTTCAATGCTTTCTGCCTTCGTCGTTCCCATTTCCAATCCCCTTGATGATGAGCCTCAGCTCATGGTTCCTTGTTACTGCCCGGATGCACCTTGCGGTGCGCCTTGAGCATGCGTACACGGCTGGCGGCCACGTGCGCGCGCAATGCGGCACCGGCGCGCCGGGCATCGCCCGAAACGATGGCGTCCATGATCGTGCGGTGTTCGTCGGCGGACACATCGAGCCCGCCGCCCTGGGTCAGCGCCTGCATGCGAAACAGGTGCAGTTCCTTGACCAGGCGGCGGTAGGTCTCGGTCAGCTTGTTGCTGCCCGCGTGTTCCAGCAGAAGTTCATGGAACCGCAGGTTCAGCGACGCGTACTCGGCCGCTTCCTTCTTGTTGGCGACCTCCTCCATGGCGCCCACCAGCTGCTTCAGTTCGCTCACCAGCGTGGCGTTGATGCGCTGCGCCACACGCTTGCCGATGATTTCCTCCAGGGCCTCGCGCAGTTCGTAGATTTCATCGGCCTCCTCGACCGAAATCTCGCGCACGAAGACCCCGCGGTTTTTCTCGTTGCGGACCAGCCCGGCTTCCTCCAGCGCCCGCAGCGCTTCGCGAATCGGACCCCGGCTCGTGCCATAGCGGGCAGCGATGTCGCTCTCGTTGATGCGCGTGCCCGGCGGCAATTCGCCGGTCATGATCAGGCGTTCGATCTCCTCCTGCACCAGCATTGGCAGCGAGCTTGAACGCAACAATTGGATGGCGTCGGTCATTCCCATGGCTCCATTAAAGTTTGCACATTGTAAATTGTCAACAGTTTTCAATCTTACGTTGACAGTCATCATCCTACGTTCTACATTGGTTTCATCTTACCGTAGGGCGTGTTACGGCACACTGCGGAAGGCAACAGGGCAGACACAGATCTGGCTAACAGGAAGGAGACAGAGCATGAAGATTTCCCTCGCCATGGCGCTTTGCGCCTCCGCGCTGGTAGTTCACGCGGGCAGCGCCTGCGCGCAGCAAAAGACCACGCTCACGGTCTATACCGCGCTGGAAACGGACGCGATGAAGCTCTACAAGGACGGTTTCGAGAAAGCCAACCCGGATATCGAAGTGCGCTGGGTACGCGATTCCACCGGAATCGTGACCGCCCGCCTGCTGGCCGAAAAGGCCAATCCGCAGGCTGACGTGGTTGCCGGACTGGCCGCCAGCAGCCTCGTGCTGCTGTCACAGGAAGGCATGCTGCAGGGCTACGAGCCCAAGGGCTTCCAGCAGCTGACCCCGAACTATTCCGATACCGCCCGGCCGCCGCAGTGGGTCGGCATGGACGTCTGGGCGGCCACGATCTGCTTCAACCGCGCAGAGGCGCAGAAGCTGGGCTTGCCCAAGCCGGAAAGCTGGAAGGACCTGGCCAAGCCGGTCTATAAGGGCCGCATCACGATGCCGCATCCGGCTTCCAGCGGCACCGGATACCTCGATGTGGCGGCCTGGCTGCAGATGTGGGGAGAAGCCGATGGCTGGAAGTACATGGACGGCCTGCACGAGAATATCGCCCAGTATGTGCATTCCGGTTCGAAGCCGTGCAAGCAGGCGGCTACGGGCGAATTCCCGATTGGCATCTCGTTCGAATTCCGGGGTCACCAGGTGCGCAAGTCCGGGGCCCCGGTCGACCTGATCTTCCCGACCGAGGGCCTGGGCTGGGACATCGAAGCCACCAGCATCATGAAGACAACCAGGAAGCTGCCGGAGGCAAAGCGCTTCGCCGACTGGATGGCCAGTCGAGACGCAAACCAGATCAGCGCCAACTGGTGGGCCGTAGTGGCCTACCCCGGCGTAGCCAAGCCATTGGACGGCATTCCTCCGAACTATGAGAGCCGCTTCGCCCGCAACGACTTCCAATGGGCGGCAAAGAATCGTTCGCGCATCCTGGCCGAGTGGAGCAAGCGCTACGACAGCAAGGCGGAAGCCAAGTAAGCCTCGTCCGCGGGCGCCTGGCGCGCCCCTTTTTCCACCACCGTAGTCATCACCACATTGTGGGGACACACATGGAAATGACCAGCGCCAAGTTCGTCGCCACGCGCGCCGGCCGCGTGCCCGCCCTCGAGATCCTGGGCGTGCGCAAGGAATTCGAAACATTCACCGCCCTGCGGCATATCGACCTGACCGTCTACCAGGGCGAGATGCTGTGCTTCCTCGGGCCGTCGGGGTGCGGCAAGACCACGCTGCTGCGCATCATCGCCGGGCTGGAGACGCAGACCGCCGGCACTATCCTCCAGCTCGGGCGCGACATTTCCTCCCTGCCTCCCGCCCGGCGCGACTATGGCATCGTGTTCCAGTCGTATGCCCTGTTCCCCAACCTGACGATTGCCGATAACGTGGCCTACGGTCTCGCTAACCGTCGCACCAATCGGACCGAGATTGCGCAGCGGGTGCAGGAACTGCTCGACCTGGTAGGCCTGCCGGCCTCCGGCCGCAAGTATCCCAGCCAGCTTTCCGGCGGCCAGCAGCAGCGCGTCGCGCTGGCCCGGGCGCTGGCAACCCGCCCCGGACTGCTGCTGCTCGACGAACCGCTGTCGGCGCTCGATGCCCTCGAACGCGTGCGCCTGCGCGGCGAGATCCGGCGCCTGCAGCAACAGGTGGGCGTGACCACCATCATGGTCACGCACGACCAGGAAGAGGCACTGTCCATGGCCGACCGGATCGTGGTCATGAACCACGGGGTCATCGAGCAGGTCGGCACACCGCTGGAGGTCTACGAACGCCCGGCCACGCCCTTTGTGGCGGACTTTGTCGGACGCGTGAACGTGCTGGCCGGCACTGCGCTGGGTGACCGGCGCTATCGCGTGGGCACGCTGGAGCTGACTTGCGAGGGCTGCAGCCGCGAGTTCGAGCCAGGCACGGCAATCAACCTCTACCTTCGCCCCGAGGACCGCCATATCGGCCAGTTCGGAGTCGACACACCGAACCAGCTGACCGTCAATATCGAAAAGGTCGAGTTCCTGGGCGACACCTGCATGGCCGAGGTGAGCTGCGAGCAGTTGGCGGGACAGCCGCTCTGCCTTCAGTTCACACTTGACCAGTTCCACGACCACGGCATCCGGGCCGGCCAGCCCCTGCGCATCGCGCTGCGCGCGAGCCGCATCCAGGCCTTCGCCGCGAGCGGAGCAAAACGATGAAAGAGATCGCGCTTCCTCAGACGCCCGAACCCACCCAGGCGGGCCGGCTGGCACGGTGGAACTGGGACGAAATCATCGCCCGTGCGGTGCTGGCCTGCGTGCTGCTGGCGCTGCTCTTCTTCCTGCTGGCACCGATGTGCGCCATCCTGGCCAATGCCGTATTCGATCGTGACGGCCATTTTGTCGGGCTCGCCCACTTCGCTGCCTACATCAGGACACCGTCGCTGATGCAGTCGGCACGCAACTCGGTGGTGTTGGCAGCCAGCGTGGTCGGCATCTCGGTGCCCCTGGCTTTCATCTTCGCCTATGCCCTGACACGCAGCACCCTGCCAGCGCCGCTGAAGGCGGTCTTCCGGCTGGTGGCACTGATCCCGCTGCTGGCGCCGTCGCTGCTTTCCGCCATCTCGTTCGTGCAGTGGTTCGGCAACCAGGGCGTGCTCAAGCCGCTGCTTGGCGGGGCATCGATCTACGGTGCGCGGGGCATCATCATCGCGGAGGTCTACAACACCTTTCCCCATGCGCTCATGATTCTGGTCACGGCGCTGTCGCTGGCGGACGGACGCCTCTACGAAGCTGCCAGCGCCCTCGGTGCCAGTACCCGGCGCAAGTTCTTTACCGTGACCCTGCCCTCCTGCAAGTACGGCCTGATCAGCGCGGCGACGGTGACCTTCACCTACGTCATCTCCGACTTCGGCGCACCCAAGGTGATCGGCGGCGACTTCAACGTGCTTTCCATCGACGTCTTCAAGCAGGTGATCGGCCAGCAGAATTTTTCGATGGGTGCCGTGGTGGGTGTGCTGCTGCTGGTGCCATCGGTGCTCTCTTTCATGATCGATACCGTGGTGCGCCGCAAGCTGCGCGCCCAGCTTACCGCGCGCTCGGTGCCCTACGTGCCCAAACCCAACGCCTGGGCCGACGCACTGCTGGGCAGTTACTGCACGCTGGTTTGCGCACTGTTGCTGGCAGTGGTGGGCATGGCCGTCTATACCTCGCTGATCAAGCTGTGGCCCTACGACCTGACGCTCAGCCTCCAGAACTACCGCATCGTGCTGTTCGAGAGCGACATGGCAGGCGCCTACAAGAACAGCCTGGTGCTTGCCACCGCTACGGCGCTGACCGGCTCGCTCATTGTCTTCACCGGCGCCTACCTGATCGAGAAGACCCGCAATCTCGGGCTGATGCGGCCGGTCATGCATTTCCTGGCGGTGCTGTCGATGGCCGTGCCGGGACTGGTGCTTGGCCTGGGCTATGTGATCTTCTTCAACCACCCCGCGAACCCCCTCAACTTCCTCTACAACACGATGGCCCTGGTGATGCAGTCGACCATCATTCACTACTACACATCCAGCCACCTGACAGCCATTACCGCGCTCAAGCAGATCGATGATGAATTCGAAGCGGTATCGGCTTCGCTCAAGGTCCCGCAATGGCGCACCTTCCTGCGTGTCACGCTGCCGGTATGCCTGCCGGCGGTGCTCGATATCGCCCGGTATTACTTCGTGGTGTCGATGGCCACGCTGTCCTGCGTGATCTTCCTCTACACGCCTGAAACCATCCTTGCCTCCGTTGCCATCATGCATATGGACGATGCCGGCGACATCGGTCCCGCAGCAGCCCTTGCCAGCCTGATCGTGCTGACCTCCACCGCTATCTGCCTGATCTATGCCCTGTGCACCCGCGTGCTGCTGCGACGCACGCAGGGCTGGCGCGAGCTGGCCCGCCACTGAGCGCTCCCATCCGACCTACCAGTATGCCCACAGACCGACCGCCTGAAACCCAACGTCAGGAGACACCCGTGACCGCTTCGACCTGCCCTATTCTGCTCACTCCCGGCCCCCTCACCACCTCGGACCGTACCCGCGCTGCCATGCTGCGTGACTGGGGCTCGTGGGACTCTGACTTCAACGCCATTACCGCCCGCATTCGCCAGCGGGTGCTGGCCATCGTCCACGGCGACGGCACGCACGAATGCGTACCCATGCAAGGTAGCGGAACGTTTTCCGTGGAGGCCGCCATCGGCACGCTGGTGCCGCGCGACGGCCATGTGCTCGTGCCCGTGAATGGCGCCTACTGCCTGCGCATCGCCAGGATATGCAAGACGCTTGGCCGGCGCCTGTCCACCATCGAGTATGCCGAGGACCGCCCCATGCGGGCCGCGGACATCGACCGCCTGCTGGCCGCGGACCGCTCCATCACCCACGTCGCGGTCGTGCACTGCGAGACCGGCACCGGCGTGCTCAACCCGCTCGATGAAATCGCCCAGGTCGTGGCAAAGCACGGGCGCGGATTGATCGTCGATGCGATGAGCTCGTTCGGCGCGATCGATATCGACGCGCGCACCACCCCGTTTGACGCCGTCATTGCCGCCTCCGGTAAATGCCTGGAGGGGGTGCCGGGCATGGGCTTCGTCATCGCCCGCCGCAGCGCGCTGGAATGCTGCGAAGGCAACAGCCACTCCCTGTCGCTCGACCTCTATGATCAGTGGAAATACATGGAAAGAACCACGCAGTGGCGCTTCACGCCGCCGACGCACGTGGTCGCGGCGCTTGACCAGGCGCTCCAGCAATATGTCGAAGAAGGCGGGCTCCCGGCGCGCGGCGCGCGTTACGCCCGCAACTGCCAGTTGCTGGTGGACGGCATGGAGGCGCTTGGCCTGAAGCCCTATCTGGAGCGCGAGGTGCAGTCACCGATCATCGTCACATTCCATGCGCCGACCGACCCCCGCTACGACTTCAAGACCTTCTATGAGGCCGTCAAGCAGCGCGGCTACATCCTGTATCCGGGCAAGCTGACCGAGATCGAAACCTTCCGCGTAGGGTGCATCGGCCATTTCGGAGACGCCGGCATCCCCGGTGCGGTGAAGGCCATCGCCGAAGTCCTGGCCGGGATGGGCATCGAGATCGGGCCGACCGTTGCCGCGTGACGGTTGAGCCGGGACGATTCGAAAGATCTTCGTGCCATGACATGGCAGAGCGCCGCCGGGGATTGTCCCCGGCAGCGTCTCCGATGCCTTACGACCAAGCTTGGGGGTGCCAAGCGCTCTGGCATGGCCAACGCCACCCTGTTTTGCGGCAGGCTCGTACAGGCCGCAGAAACGCATTCCTGCAGTCCGGCTCCCCATCTCACGCGTCGTTCATTTCCGGCCTGAAGACCTTGCGCACGATAGCAGCAAAGGGCTCGGCCAGTACGGTGCGAAAGCTCTTCTCGGCCGGATATGCGATCGCCACGGCCTGGGTGGCCACCGCCTCTCGTAGCGGACGGCAGACCAGCCGACGGCCATCCTGAGTGCGATCATGAGTGGGCCGCGTGGTCAGCAGGGAAACTCCAAGACCGTTGGCGACCAGCGACCGTACCAACTCAAGAGACGACGCCTCGTACGCAATCACCGGCGTCACACCGGCATCGCGGAACAGCGACAGAAAGTACTCCCGACTGTGCGGCAGATTGATGAGGACCAATGGTTCGCGGCCCAAAACCGAGAGCGTGAGGCGTGAGTTGGCCGCAAGGCGGTGGCGCCATGGCAGCAAGGCATAAGGCCTGAGGTTCACGACGGGCTCCAGCGTGACACCTGCGCGCGCAAGACCCAGGTCATACAGCAGGGCGACATCGATAGCGCCCCGCTCCAGCATGCGCGTAAGTTCTTCCGAGTCCCCTTCGTGCAGCTGTACTTCGATACGTGGATGCGCCAGCCGCAGCTGCGACAGGATGCCGGGCAACCAGCGTGGCGCCAGCGTGCTCAGGCATCCCACGCGCAGCAAGCCAGCCATATCGATGGCCCGCGGCCCCTCAAGTGCCATCGCCTGCATCAGCAGCGCGTGGGCCTCACGATGTCGGATAGCACCGGCAGCCGTTAGCGCCAGTCCCCGCGCATGCAGGCGGACGAAAAGCGACTCTCCCCACAAGGCTTCCAGCTCGGCAATTGCCTTGGAGACGGAAGGCTGCGAAACATTGAGCGATTCGGCCGCGCGGGCTGCGCCGCCGTATCGCGCCGCCGCGACGAAGTACTCAAGCTGCCTCAGGCTCAGATGGATCATTTTTTAGAATGCAGCGGATCATAAAAGAATATTTTTATTTTATTCAGAATTGCCCGAGCATGAGTGAAACATTGCCACCTGCGAGGAGCCATTTTGACCACCACACCCGCTTCACGGCCGCTTGACGGACTGCGTATCCTTGACTTCACCCGGGTCCTGGCCGGGCCGATAGCCACGGCCCTGCTGGCCGATCTGGGCGCTGAAGTCATCAAGATCGAACCGCCACAAGGGGACGACTATCGCACGATCGGCCCGATGAAAAACGGGGAGAGCGCGCTCTTCACGGTCATGAACCGCGGCAAGAAGAGCCTGGTGCTGGATCTGAAGACCTCCCAGGCCATACAGGTTGTCCGGGATCTGGCCGCTCGCGCCGATGTGGTCATCGAGAACTTTCGCCCCGGCGTTGCGGATCGGCTTGGGATCGGACCCGCTGTGCTGCGCGGCATCAACCCGGCGCTCGTCTACGTGAGCATCTCCGGTTTCGGCCATACCGGCCCCTTTGCCCATCGGCCTGCCTACGACATCGTGGTGCAGGCCATGAGCGGACTGATGGAGGCAACCGGTGACCCCGAAGGGCCGCCGACCCTTGTCGGGGAAGCCGTTTCGGACGTGGTCGCGGGCCTGTTTGCCTCCTGGAGCATGCTCGCAGCCTTGCTACAGGCGCGGCGTACCGGCGAGGGACAACACGTCGACGTGGCCATGTTCGACACGACGCTTTCATTTCTGGCCACGTCGGTCGCCCGGTATCTGTTCACCGGCCGCCCCGCTCGACGTGTCGGGAATCGCCACCCGCTGTCAGCCCCGTTCGGCGTGTATGGTGCCGCTGACGGCCATTTCGCGCTGGCGGTGCTCAACGAAAAGCTCTTCCTGACGCTGGCCCAGACGATGGGACAACCCGGCCTGACTCAGGATCCAAGGTTCGCCAGCGACGAATCGCGCTCGGCGCACGAAGCCGAGTTGCGCGAAATCATCGAGACATGGGCGACTGGATTGGGCACCGACGAGGTAATTCGGCGACTCGAACAAGCAGGCGTGCCCGCCGCGCCGATCTGGAATATCGAGCAGGCGCTGGAGTCTTCGCAGGCGCTCGCCCGCGGCCTGCTTACGCCTGTAGCGCATGACGCATTGCCCGGGCTTCGACTGCCAACACAGCCAGTGCGATTCAGCGGCGCCGCGCCCAATCGCGCGGAACGCGCCCCCCGGCTGGGAGAACACACCCAGGACGTCCTGGCTTCACTGGGCTTTGATGCCGCTCGGCTCGATCAACTGCAGGCGTCGGGCGCATTCGGGCCACTGAATTCCACTGCAAAGGAAATTTGAAATGACTTCCCTACGTTTGGGCATCTCTGCCGACGATCAGGCACTGGCCGACGCAATCGACCGCTACGCGCAGGAACAACTGGCACCACGCGCGCAAGACATTGACGAACTGGCATGCTCAGCCACCTGCCATGTCCCCGGGCTCGCCAGCCTGGGCGTGATGGGTATGAACATTCCAGAGCGCTTCGGCGGCCCCGGCGTTTCGCCGACAGCCATGCTGCTGTCACTCGTAGCGATCTCCAAGGCCTGCGCTGCAACGTCCTCGATGATAGGTGCCCACTATCTTGGCACGGATGCCATCCTCGTTGGCGGTAACGACGCCCAACGCGAACAGTGGCTCCCGGACTGCGCACGGGGCGTATCTCTTGCCGGTTTTGCACTGACCGAACCGCGCGGCGGATCTCACCCGGCCGACTTGCGCACCAAAGCCGTCCGCGATGGCGACGACTATGTCATCGATGGCGTGAAGCATTTCATTTCGAACGCGGGCGAAGCAAAGGTACTGGTGGTCTTTGCCAGGACGGACCCCGACGCGGGTGCTAGGGGTGTCAGCGCATTTATCGTGCCGACCGACACATTGGGTCTGCAGGTGTCCCCGCCGGAAAAGCTGATGGGCATCCGCGGCGCACATGCCTTTGAGGTATCTTTTGAAGCTGTCCGCATCCCGGCAGCCTATCGCCTCGGAGAGGAAGGCACCGGCTTCAAGACTGCCATGATGGTCCTGGATAACAGCCGTCTTGATGTCGCGGCAACGTCCCTTGGCATCGCGGAGGCCGCGCTCTGCGCCTCCATCCAGTGGAGCAAGGACCGCCATATTGGGGGCGAAGCGCTTGCGCAAAAGCAGGGAATCCAGTGGATGCTCGCCAACATGAAGCTCCAGCTGGAGGCTTCATGGGGTCTGACGATGCAGGCACTCGCGCTGCGCGAGGCTGGCAGACCTTTCACCCTGCAGTCGGCCATGGCGAAGCTGCACGCATCAGAAATGGTGGGCTTCGTTACCGATACCGCCCTGCAACTCCACGGCGGCTACGGCTTCACGCGCGAGTTGCCTTTGGAGCGCTATGTCCGCGATGCGCGCATCCTGCGCATCTACGAGGGCTCGTCCGAGATCCAGCGCAACATCATCGCGCGCACCGTACTAGCATGAGACCAATGCTGCGCGACGGGCTTTCTGACCTGCTGCATCAGGTCCGACGCTTATATCGGCCGTCTAGCGGGTCAACAAGATGAATTGCAAGTCTGCGGAGGTTGCGACCACGCAGGCATGCAATGAGAAAAGCGCGGCTCTCGGGGCATTAGGCACGTCGCGCAAATACGCTGGCCGAACTAGCTTCCGCGTGCCCCTTCATGACGGAATCGCCAGACTCGGCAAGGCACAAGGAGACAGCATGGCAGTAAAAATGGAGCGCCGGACCATCGAGTTCATTCCCCACGACGAACGGCATGGGACGCCGTTCGGCCAGTTCACACTATGGTTCGGCGCCAATCTGCAAATTACGGCGATCGTTGATGGCGCGCTTGCCGTCGTCTTTGGTGCCGACCCGCTCTGGGCCATTGCTGGCCTCCTGATCGGCAACCTGTTCGGGGGAATCATCATGGCGCTGCACTCGGCGCAGGGGCCCGGAATGGGCATTCCCCAGATGGTTTCGAGCCGCGCCCAGTTTGGCGTCTACGGTGCCTGCCTGCCATTGGTGCTCGTCATCCTGATGTATCTGGGGTTCGCTGCCACTGGGACGGTGCTGTCCGGCCAGGCGATCAACAAGATCGTCGGGGCCGACACGCCCGCGGTCGGCATCCTTATCTTCGGTGCGCTCACGATGCTGGTCGCGACCGTGGGTTACAGGCTTATTCATACACTTGGGCGGATCTCCAGCATTGTTGGCGCCATCGGCTTCACGTACCTGGCCATACGATTGTTTGCCACGGGCAACGTGCCGGCTCTGATTGGCGCAAAGCCGTTCGAATCGCCGACGTTCCTGCTCGCCGTCGGCTTGGGAGCGGGATGGCAACTCACCTTCGGACCCTATGTGGCCGACTACTCGAGATACCTGCCGCAGAATACAAAAATCAGCAGCACGTTCTGGTGTACGCTGCTTGGCAGTGTGCTCGGCTCGCAATGGTCGATGACCATTGGCGCACTGGTTGCCGCGGCCTGGGGGGCGGCGTTTCTCAAGTCGCAAGTGTCCTTCATCGGCGACCTGGCAGGAGGAGGCGCCGTTGCCTTGCTCTTCTACGCGGTGATTGTCACGGGCAAGCTGGCCGTCAACACGCTCAACGCGTATGGCGGTTTCATGACGATGCTGACGACGGTCACCGCATTCACTGGCACGCGGCGGGTTACCGGCGTCGTGCGCGCGCTGTTCGTCTTCAGCTTTGTTCTGGCATCGGTGCTCGTCGCGCTTCTCGCCTCGAAAGACTTTCTGGCAACGTTCCGCGACTTCGTCCTGCTGCTGTTGATGGCGTTCACGCCGTGGAGTGCCATCAATCTCATCGACTATTACCTGATCTCAAAGGAACGCATCGACATTCCTGCGCTATACGACCCAGACGGCCGCTATGGGCGCTGGAACTGGCCGGCACTGTTCTGCTACGCGGTGGGCGTGGCCGTGCAGATTCCGTTCCTGGCGCAGCATTTGTACACGGGCCCGCTAACCATCGTGCTGGGAGGCGCGGACATTTCGTGGCTCGTTGGACTGATCGCCACGGGTTTCGTGTATTACTTGCTTGCCAGGAAGTCGACGACGACGCCGGTCCGGACAATCTATCCCGCGCAAGCATATAGCCCCACCGAGCCTGGATCAGGCAGCGGCGGCTGACCCTGACGGCACGGGCAAGGTAATGGCCAGGAATGCGTGGCTAAGAACATCGCCCCGGTGCGCGACGTTCCCAAAGCCTCCTATCATAGAGAGCACCGCAGCAGAGATTCCCTGTGGACAAGTCGCACGCGTTGGTTTCACTTCGTGCCATGGATGAAGCCTGGGACCCGCGGTCGAAGCACTCTCTCTTGGGCCGGTCGTTCAAATCACCAATAAAGGAGTCCGTATGGCAACCTATAAAGTCGGCTACCTGATCGGAAGCCTGGCCAAGGCTTCCATCAATCGCACGCTGTCCAGGGCGCTGATCAAGCTGGCCCCGCCGGAGTTGGAGTTTGCCGAGATTTCGTTCAAGGAGCTTCCGCTCTACAGCTACGACTATGACGACAACTTCCCCCCGGCGGCCAAGGCATTCAAGCAGGCCATCGCCGATGTCGATGCGGTGCTGTTCATCACGCCCGAGTACAACCGCTCGATACCCGGTGGCCTCAAGAACGCCATTGACTGGGCCAGCCGTCCGTATGGGAAGAATTCATTCACGCACAAGCCCTCGGCCGTCATTGGCACGTCCCCGGGAGCCATCGGTACCGCGGTGGCGCAGCAGCACCTGCGCGGCCTGCTGAGTTTCTGCAATTCACCGCAGATGAACGCGCCGGAAGCCTACATCCAGTTCCGGCCCGGCCTGATCACCGAGGCGGGAGAGGTCACCGATGCCTCGACGGAAGAGTTCCTGCGTCATTACATGTCAGAGTTCCATGCCTTTGTCGTCAGGGTTCTGACGGTACTGCCGAGAACCGCCTAGCCCGACATTCCGGCTGGCCATCCAGGCTCACGTGGACGGCCGCGCTGCGCCGTCGGACTGAGGCTGCTCCAGTCCGATAGCGTGGTGGAGCAAGCGGCGGTTGCCGACCCCGTAGGTGCAGCGGCGCGCGGGGCAATACCAGCCGGTCATGTCGGCCGCGACGTGGCGGCCGAGCACGAGGCCATCGTCAGAGCCGTGGTCGCGCGCGATGCGGACCGGGCCTGCAAGCTGTGGGTGTTCTGCGGCGACGGCGAGATGGACGAGCCCGAGTCGCGCGGCGCGCTCGGCATGGCCGGGCGCGAACAACTCGACAACCTGGTCTTCGTCATCAACTGCAACCGGCAGCGCCTGGACGGACCGGTGCGCGGCAACGGCAAGATCATCCAGGAACTCGAATCGGAATTTCGCGGCGCGGCCGCCATGCTGGAGCAGGACTGGGGCGTGCAGGCGGACCTGTGGGGCTGCCCGAGCTTCACCGAGCTGGCGCGCGACGGCAATGCGGCGGTGCGCTGGAACCTGCTGCATCCGGACGAAACGCCGCGGCAATCGCACGTGGAGCGTTGCCTGGCCGAAACGCTGGGCCCGGTGATTGCCGCGACCGATTACGTGCGCATGCTGGCCGAGCAGATCCGCCCGTTCGTGCCGCGCGCCTATACCGTGCTGGGCACCGACGGCTACGGGCGCTCGGACACGCGCGAGAAGCTGCGCGATTTCTTCGAGGTGGACCGCCGCTGGATCACGCTGGCGGCCCTGAAGGCGCTGGCGGACGAAGGCAAGCTGGAACGCGGCGTGCTGCGCGAGGCCATCGGAAAATACGGGATCGATCCGGAGAAGCCCGATCCGTTGTTTGCCTGAGCGGCCGCTGGTGCCGCCGCGCCGCGCGGCTCAGGCGGCGGCGCCTTGCAACAGCCTGAGCGGCCCGGCCCCGGCCCCGGCAAATTCCGGGTCTTCCCACGGCGGCCGCGCCAGCGAGGCCTGGAGATACTGCACCAGCGTGCGCAGCTTGACCGAGCCGAAGCCACTGCGCGGATAGACGGCAAAGATGCCGTCGTCCACGGGCGGCAGCTCCGGCAGCACTTCCACCAGGCGGCCGGCACGCAGATCATCCCAGACGATGAAGCGTGGCAACACGGCCAGGCCCTGCCCGGCCAGCGCCGCGTCGCGCAGCACTTCGCCGTTATTGGCGGTGAACACGCCGCGCGGCGTGGTGCTGCGCAGGCCGGCCTTTGCCGACGGATCGGCGAAGGCCCACACCTGCCCCGGCGGTGAGTTGCTGTAGGCCAGGCAGGCGTGCTGCACGATATCGTCGAGCATGCGCGGCAGGCCCGCGCGCTCGGCATATGCGGGGCTGCAGCACAGCACGCGCCGGCTGACCGCGAGCTGGCGCGCGATCAGCGAACTTTCGCCGAGACGCGTGATGCGGATGGCCATGTCGTAGCGCTCGTGGCCCACATCGGCGAGCTTGCCGTCGAGTTCGAGAATCAGGTTCAGGCGTGGATGGTCGCGCGCAAAGGCCGCGATCAGCGGCGACAGCCAGCGCGTGCCGAAGGTCATCGGCGCCAGCACGCGTAATTCCCCACACAGCTCGCGCGCGGCGTCCGGGACCGCCTGCGCCGCATGGTCGAGCTGGCTCAGCGCGGCGCGCGCCTGCTCGTAGAAATAGCGGCCGCTCTCCGACGGCCGGATGCTGCGCGTGGAGCGCTGCAGCAGCGATACCCCCAGCTCGCGCTCCAGGTCGCTGATGCGCTTGCTGACCACGGATTTGGACAAACCCATGCGCCGTGCCGCGGCGCTGATGCCGCCAAGCTCGACCACATGGAGATAGGCCTGGATATCTTCGGTTCGCAATGACATCAATGTCCCCTCGCAGGTCCGCCGAGGCCGCCCGCCTTGGCGGCGCCCCATGATGGTGGACCTCTGTTGCTCGATACGACAGTCCAAGCATAGTATTGGGACGAATTCGCCTCTAGATGGCAAATGCGCGCATCAGAGTCCTGTTTCATGAACGATGAGGACACGGTTTGCAAGACCTGAACGATCTCTACCTCTATGTGCAGGCCGTCGACCATGGCGGCTTCGCGCCCGCCGGCCGCGCGCTGGGCATGCCGAAATCCCGCCTCAGCCGCCGCATGGCGATGCTGGAGGAACGACTTGGCGTGCGCCTGATCCAGCGCTCGACGCGCCGTTTCGCCGTAACGGAGATCGGGCGCATCTACTATGAGCACTGCAAGGCCATGCTGGTGCAGGCGGAGGCCGCGCAGGAAGCCATTGAACTCACGCGTGCCGAGCCGCGCGGCACGGTCCGCGTGACTTGCCCGGTCGCGCTGCTGCAGGCCCATGTGGGAACGATGCTGGGCGAGTTCATGGCGCGGCATCCGCAGGTGACCATCCATCTGGAGGCCACCAACCGGCGCGTCGATCCGGTGGCGGAAGCCATCGATGTCGCCATCCGCGTGCGACCGCCACCGCTCGAAGACAGCGACCTGGTCATCCGCCCGCTGGCGGAGCGCAGCCAGTGCCTGGTCGCCAGTCCGTCGCTGGTGCAGGCACTCGGCATGCCGCAGTTTCCCGCCGCGCTCCATGACTGGCCGAGCCTGGCCATCGGCACGCCACAGGCGGACCACGCCTGGCGGCTGTTCGGCCCCGACGGGGAGCAGGCCAACATCCATCACCGCCCGCGCTATGTCACCGGCGACATGGTGGCCGTGCGCAATGCGGCCGTCGCGGGCGTCGGGGTCTGCCAGCTGCCGGTGATGATGGTGCGCGACCAGCTCGGCGACGGCTCGCTGGTGAAGGTCCTGCCAGGGTGGGCGCCGCGGCGCGAGATTCTGCATGCCGTCTTTGCCTCGCGGCGCGGTCTGCTGCCGGCGGTCAGAATGCTGATCGACCACCTGGCCGAGCACTTCGGACAGATGGAGGAAGAGTAGCCGGCGGAATCCCCTCGTCCGGGCCGCAGATCAGGCGGCCTGTGTGGCCGGCAATCCGGCGAGATAGCTGTGGATCTGCGCGACCACGGCCGCGCCCTCGCCTACCGCCGCGGCGACACGCTTGGTCGACCCCGAACGCACGTCACCGATCGCGAATACGCCTGGCACGCTGGTCTGCAAGGGATACGGCACCGCCGACGCGCAGCCCAGCGCGCCCCCGCCCGTGCGCACGAAGCCCTTGTCGTCGGTCTCCACATTGCAGGTACGCAACCACGACGCATTGGGATCGGCACCGATGAACAGGAACAGGTGGCGCACCGGCAGCGACACCAGGGCGTCGCTTTCCGCGGGCGCGTGATAGCGCACGTCGGAAAGCCAGCCGTCCCCGTTGAGCGCACGGATTTCCGCATGGGTGTGGAGTTGTACGTTCGGCAGCCCGGCGATCCGGTCGATCAGGTAGCGCGACATGGTGGCAGCCAGCCCCTGTCCGCGCACCAGCATATGCACTTGTGCCGCATGCGTCGCCAGGTACACGGCGGCCTGTCCGGCGGAGTTGCCGCCGCCCACGAGCATCACCGGCTCGTTCTTGCACAGCTTGGCCTCCACGGGGGAGGCCCAGTAGTACACGCCGCATCCCTCGAAGCGCTCGAGCGCGGCAATCGCCGGCCGGCGGTATTGGGCGCCGGTGGCGATGACCACCGTGTGCGTCGGGATCATGCGGCCATCGGCCAGCTCCAGCCGGATCGGGTCCGAACCGCAATGCAGGGCCTTGACCTCGAGCGGAATGGCAATGTGGGCGCCGAACTTGAGCGCCTGCACGAATGCGCGCCCGGCCAGCGCCTGGCCGGAAATGCCGGTGGGAAAGCCAAGGTAGTTCTCGATGCGCGCGCTGGCACCGGCCTGGCCGCCCGGCGAGCGGCAATCGATCACGGCGACCGACAGGCCTTCGGACGCGGCATACACGGCCGTGGCCAGGCCGGCCGGACCCGCGCCCACCACCACCACGTCATAGACGTGCGCCGGGTCGAATTCAGGCAGCAGGCCAAGGCAAGAAGCCAGCTGGCCTTCGTCGGGTGCGCGTAACACGCGGCCGTCCGGGCAGATCACGAGCGGAAAGTCCGACGCCGGCGCGTTCGCGAACTCGCTCAGGCAGGTGCAATCGCGCTCGGTGTCCATGTCGATCACCGTGTACGGATGCCCGTTGCGGCGCAGGAACGCCTGCAGCGCCAGCAGCAATGGCTCCGTGCCGTGCCCGACCAGCACCGGACCGCTGCCGGATTCGATCAGCCCGACGCGGCGCAGGATCAGCGCGCGCATGATGCGCTCGCCCAGTTCGGCCTCCGCCACCAGCAGCGCGCGCAGGCGGTCGGGCGGAATGACGAATCCCTCGGAATCGTTCAGTGCGCGGCCGTCCACCAGCGACGGGCGGCCACTCAGGGTGCCGACTTCGGCCGAGAACATGCCCGGCCCGAGGTCGGTGATCAGGTTTTCGCGCCCGAGGCCGTCGCGGCGGACGATCTGGATGCAGCCACTGACCACCACGTACATGCCGCGGCCGGCCTGCCCGACCGAAAACAGGTGCTCGCCGGCGTGCCAGTGCTGCGTGGTGCCGAAATGGCGCATGCGAGCGACTTCCTCGGCGCTGAGCGTCGGGAACATCTGGTGCTGCCGCGATTCCAGCGTCGAATAGGGTGCGTCGAGGCCGGCTGCCGCCTCGGTGCCCGCCCCTTCAACGCCCGCCGTCAGTTCCGCCTGCGCCATGCTTGCCCCCGGTCATCCCTGGATTTGTCGGCTTGCGCCTGCAGCAGGCGCGGCCGACCCTCGCGCCTCATCGATAGTAGTCCGCAGCAGCGCGAAAGCGAGCGCGAGGGCGCGAGCGAGCCGCCTCGGGGCCGCCGGGAGTTGCGCATTCCGCCAGCTTGCGCTTGAATGTCCGCCTTGCCGGCTTCGGCCCACCGCACTACGACACGGACCCCTGATGAGCGCCACGCCCGAAACTCCTTCCCGCCAGCCGATACGGACCCTGACCCCGATCGAAGGGCGCGTACTCGGCGTCCTGCTGGAAAAGCAGCACACCGTGCCAGACACCTATCCGCTCTCGCTCAATGCGCTGACCGCGGGCTGCAACCAGAAGACGGCGCGTGCGCCGGTCATGAACGTCACGGAAGCGGAAGTGGTGGTCGCCATCGACGGCCTGAAAGGACTGAGCCTGGTGTTTGAAGGCAGCAGCAGCCGCGTGCCGCGCTTTGAACACAATATGGGCCGCGTGCTGGGCGTGCCGTCGCAATCGGCCGCGCTGCTCGCCATGCTGCTCCTGCGCGGTGCGCAGACGGCGGCGGAGCTGCGCCTGAACACGGTGCGACTGCATTCCTTCGCGGATATCTCGTCGGTCGAAGCCTTCCTTGACGAGCTGGCCGAACACGAACCGCCCTATGTCGTGAAGCTGGCGCGCGCACCGGGCGAGCGCGAGCATCGCTGGATGCACCTGCTCGGTGGCGAAGTCAGCGCGGAGAGCCTGGCCCCGAGCGGGCCAGCCACGGCCGAGGAATCGGTGGCGCCGTCCGAACTCGAACGGCTGCGCGCCGAGCAGCGCGAGCTTTCCAATCGCGTCCAGCGGCTGGAAGCCCTGGTCGAGCACATGGCCAGCCAGCTGGGCATCGACCCGGACGCGCTGGCCAGCTGACCGGCTTGGCCGCCGCCCCTTTCCTGCAGGCCGATGCGACCGCAGGTCGATTCAAGGTATGGGGGAAATTCCTGTCGGTTAATTGCGCAAACGGCTCGAACAGTGGTTTCCCGCTCAAGGGCTGCGGCGCCACGTACGCCAACACTTCGTGATGTGCGATGCCAGCACAGCCAGTTGCGCCACCGGCCTTGGTGTCGCCTAAGCTTTGCTCAAGACGACTTCAACCAGCCGGCGCTGGCTGCGCCGGACCCATATCATGGAAAAAACCGCTTTCGTCTTTGCCGGCGGCGGCAGCCTGGGGGCGATCCAGGTCGGCATGCTGCGGGAACTGGTAGCGGCGGGCCTGACCCCCGACCTCGTGATCGGCGCCTCCGCAGGGGCCATCAACGGGGCCTACTTCGCCTGCAACCCGGGGCGCGACGGGGCAGCGCGGCTCGAACAGCTGTGGCGCACGATCCGGCGCACGGAGATCATGCCGTGGTCCTGGCGCAGCGTACTGGGCATGCTGGGCGGCAGCCGCGGCTATCTGGTGGACGCCTACGGCTTGCGCACGCTGCTGAGCCGCAATTTTGGCGACGCGCGGCTGGAAGGCTCGGCGCTTCCACTACACGTCGTGGCCACCGACATGCAGAGCGGCGCGGAGGTCCTGCTTTCCAGCGGCGCGATCGTGGATGCGGTGCTGGCCAGTGCGGCCATTCCCGGCGTCTTCCCGCCCGTGCAGTTCGACGGTCGCACGCTGATCGATGGCGGCGTGGCGAACAATACGCCAGTGTCGACCGCGGTCCGGCTCGGGGCCACGCGCGTGATCGTGCTGCCGGCGGGCTTTACGTGCTCCGAGCGGCGGCCGCCGCGTGGCGCGCTGGAGCATGCCTTCAATGCGCTCTCGCTGCTCGTCGCGCGCCAGCTCGTCCATGATCTTCAGCACTGGAGCAGCCATGCGCATATCTCCGTGGTGCCGCCGCTTTGCCCGCTCGATATCTCGCCCTACGACTACTCGCGCTGCGGCGAGCTGATCGACCGCGCGGCAAGCACCACCGCGCAATGGCTGTCGCATGACGGGCTCGAAAGCGCGAATGTGCCAGGGGCACTCCATCCGCATACGCATGATGCGCAAGCGCCCAGCTGCAGTGCCGACATAACGCCGCCACGGCCGCCGCAGGCATCGTCCGGCGCGGAACACCACTTATAGCGCGGAGGGCACTCGCTCGACCTTCAGACTGAAGGGGGCCTCAGGGCAGGCGTGCCAGCAAGCGGTCGCGCAAGCTGGGCGGCAGCGCGAGCCGGCCCTTGCCGTCGACGGCGCCCGGGTCGAAGACCAGCACGCCGCGGTCCCAGTGCAGGCGCACGGGACCGGAGTTCGCGAACGTACGCTGGGCCAGCAGGACGTTGCGGCGGGCGCTGTACACGCGCACCAGCACCTTGTGCTCGGAAAGGTAGCAATACTCGGCCTCGTAGCGCGCCGAGGGGTCGGGCGTGGGCAGGCGCCGGCAGTTGTGGGCGTCCGCGCGCTCCCAGGCCCCGTTGCCGTAGAGGATCGCCGTCCACGTTGCCCCGAGTGCCAGCCCCCAACGCGTCCCGGTCGCGGCAAGCTGCATCGCCCGCCCGCGCCGTCCTTCGGCGCGGGAAAACACGAACCACACTGCGTGTGCCACCCCCACGACCAGCAGCAGTACCGCGACCCCGGCCAGATGGAAGTAAAAGGAGGATTCCGGCATGGCCGCCATGGCATGAGTCATGACCCGTCCCCAGACAAGCGTGAATGGAAACCCGAAGGGAAAATGCCTGGAGGACTGCGACGCGCGATGAGAAGCCATTACCCGGGACGCGGACCTCCGCGATTCATTCCGCACCCTCATATAAAGATCGCTTTAATTCTTTATATAATTATTTCGATGCGGAATTTAAATAATAATAATGCCGGCAATGGATTTTTAAATCCGGTGAATTACTGAATCCAAATGAACCCGGGTTATTCGCCGGCTCCGCCAACGAGCATGGCGTGGAATTCGCGGGCGGTCGGTGTGAATATCGCGGCCACCGCACTGGCCAGCGCGGCATCGCCGCTGCGGGCGGCATTTTCCAGCCTTTGCGCGAGCCGGTGGAAGCCCTGGCAGTCGGCAAGGTGCGCCGACGCTTTCACGCGATGCGCCACGCTGCGCAGGCTTTCCAGGCTGTCGCCTTCCGCTTGCAGCCTTTCGAGATCGGACTCTGTCGATGTCGCGAGCGCCTGCGCCAGTTCCGCGGCAAGCGCGGGATCGCCGAATGACTGGCGCGCAATGGCATCGGCCAGCCCCGCACGCTCCCTGCCTGAAATGGCCAGGTAGCCATGCCGGGCCAGCAGTCGGAAAACGGCTTCCTCGGTGACAGGCTCGGCCAGGGCATCATCGTAGAAGTCGCCCTGCGCCTGGCCTACACAGACCAGCAGTACACCATCCCGGCGCGCGCGCTGCAGCAGGCACGTGGCGACGAAGTCCGGAGCGGCCACGATCAGGCGCGGCACCGCAGCGGCAAGTACCGCGTCCGTCTCCGCGGCGGTCACGCATTGGGCGGACAAACCCGCGTCACCGAGCCACTGCGCCAGCCGCTCGCTCCAGGCGCTGCCCGACTGGGCCAGGATGAATGCGTCATGCATGGCAGTTCCTTCTTCACCCGATGGCGATATGGTGCCGCCGGGCGAAATCGATGACATCGACCAGCGAGCGCGCGCCCAGCTTTTCCATGATGCGGGTCTTGTGCGTACTGACGGTCTTGTTGGAAATGAACAGGACCTCGCCGATCTGCTTGTTTGACATGCCCTTGGCCAGCATCTGCAGTATCACCAGTTCCTTGTCGGACAGGCTGCCGAGGCGGCCCGCCTCGTCGCCCCCTTCAACGCGTCCAACAGCGGCGTCGGGCATGACCGAGTAGCCGGCCAGCACCGATTCCACGCAGCGGACAATCTCCGGCAGCTCCTGGGTCTTGCTGACAAAGCCGTTTGCGCCGGCCTGCCGGGCACGCGGGGCGAAGGTGTTCTGGTCCTGGCCCGAGATCACCAGGATACGCACGGTCGGCTGAATTGCCTTGAGCCGCGGGATAACGTCCAGGCCATTGATGCGTGGAATATCCAGATCCAGGATCACGACGTCGGGCGCATACTGGCGCACGATTTCGACGGCGGCCTGGCCATTGTCCGCCTCCAGAACGTGCGTCACGCCGAGGACCTGCGACAGGTGCGTCTTCAGCACGACACGCACCGCGGGGTGGTCGTCGACAATCAGGATTGTGGCCAAGGCAAGGGCTCCGTCTCAAATGGCATTGCCTGCAACGGCAGGCATTTATTGTCTGGCACACCATTGTGTTCAGCATTTTTCCGCATAGGCGCAGGAAATTTCCGAGTGCCGGTACGACTTTTCCCGATTCAACGAAACGCTAACAATTAAGCACTTTTAAGAGTTTGAGGTCCCCGGGACCCGTTGCCGACCGCATCATGATGCGCCCTAACGCGCCCACCGGGCAATGCAGGCGCGCAGTGCCTCCATGCGCACGGGCTTCGCCAGACAGGCGTCCATGCCCGCGTCGCGACACTGCCGCGCGATCTCGGTGCCCACCGAGGCTGTCAGCGCAACGATCGGCACATCGGCATTGGCTCCGGACCCGGACGCCCGGATCCGGGTCGCCAGTTCGAAGCCATCCATCCCGGGCATCTGGCAGTCCGTGAGCACCAGGGCGAAGGCGTGTTGCCCAAGCAGTTCCAGCGCCGCTTCGCCGTCCGACGCCACGGTGCAGTCCTGGCCCAGCTTTTCCAGCTGGCGCCGCATGATGACCTGGAACGGCAGATGGTCTTCTACCACCAGGATGGCCTTGCACTCGTCGAGTGGCGCGATCGACAACGGCCGCGGTGCAGCCGGATCTCCCGCCGCAAGCGCCGGTACGGGTTCGGCCACCGGCAAGGTCACGCACAGGGAGACCGTCGTGCCCGCGCCAGGCTCGCTGCTGAGTGTCAGCGTGCCGCCCATGTGCTGCGCCAGCCGCCGGCAGATCGCCAGGCCCAGCCCGCTGCCCCCGAAGCGTCGCGAGATGGTGCTGTCCGCCTGGGAGAACGGCGCGAACAGCAGCGCCTGCTGCTCGGGCGCGATGCCGACGCCCGTATCGGTCACACTGAGCGCCACGCGCTGGCGCTCGCCCTGGTCTTCCAGCAGCGCCAGCCGGACCCGGATCCCGCCGTGTGCCGTGAACTTGACGGCGTTGCCGACCAGGTTGAGCAAAATCTCCTTGAGCCGGGTGGGATCGCCGAGCAAGGCCGCAGCGACGTGCGGATCCGCATCGAACGTGAAAGCCAGCCCCTTGGCCGCGATCGCGGGCCGATGGACGGCCATGACGGATGCGACGAGCGCGCGCGGATCAACCGGCAGCGATTCCAGCTTCAGCTGGCCGGCCTCCAGCCGCGAATAGTCCAGGATGCCGCCGAGGATCTCCATCAGCAGGCCCGCGGCATTGTCGGCCAGCGCGACCTCCGAGGCTTGCTGCGCGCTCATCGGGCTGCCGCGCAGCAATTCCAGCGCACCGATCACGGCGGCCAGCGGGGTGCGGATCTCATGCGTCATGGTCGCCAGGAAGCGCGCCTTGGCCTGCGCCGCCTCTTCCGCGGTCGCGCGCGCTGCGGCCAGCGCGTCGAGCTGCCGATGTTCGTCGGTGGCGTCGCCGGCGTAGCCACTCCAGCGCAGTTGCCCCGATCCGGTCCGCACGGGCGCGCCGACGAACAGCCGCAGCCAGCGGATTTCGCCATCGACCACGATGCGCAGCTCGAACTGGGCTGCCGACTGCGCGGCCGCGGACTGGCGCAGGGCTTCGGCCATCTTGAGCCGGTCGTCAGGCAGCACGGACGCATACCGGCCGTCCACCACCGCGAGCAGCCGCTCGGCCGACCATCCGCGGTAGCGCTCGGCCTTGGCCGCGAAATACGAAAACCAATGCCGGCCGTCGGGATCGGCGCAAAGCTGGAACGACGCCACCGGCAAGGCATCGGAGATCTCGTCGAGCATGCGCTTGGCATCGAGCGCGGCGCGTTCCGCGGCCAGTTGCCCGGTGAGGTCGATGGTCGCCGAGACGACGCCCGCCACGGTGCCATCCGGCAGTCGCAGCGGCTGCGTGGCAAACAGGAGGTCGTGCCAGTCGCCGGCGGCGTCCTGTACGTGCAGGGCTTCCTCGACGCGCTGGCCGGACGCCTGGGCTCGCCCGACGGGCGACGCCACGGCCGCGATGATGTTGGCCGGCAAGTCGACCTCTGCGAGGGTCCTGCCCAGCATCTGCTCGCGGCCGATGCCAAGAAAGGACTCGAGCGCCGCGTTGACCACCATGTAACCGCCACGCTCGTCGCGCGCGGCAATCGGATAGGGCGCGGCATCGACAATGGCAGCCAGCACATCGCGCTGTTTGCCCAGCGCGCGCAGGCGACGGTAGAGGCGAGCCAGGCAGGCACCCAGCAGCACCAGGCAGGCCGCCAGCAGGCCAGTCAACGCAGTCGGCATCGCAAGCTCCATCGCTAAGGGGGACGCGCAGAACAATAATACCGCTCCACAGTGCCTTGCACGCCGCACCTGCAGGCTACTGGCAAGGTGCTCGGCATGGGAAGCCCACACCCTAATAGGAAGTTTCCGCACAGAAACTCAGACGATTCTGAAACTGCGGCGATGCAGGCATCCATAGAGTGTGCAGACAGAGATTGCGCCCGGCGACGTCCATGCCGTGCGGCGCGCTCCTTCATGCCCAGTTGCCTGCCTCCTCGATGCTGTCCGCCCTGCCCCCGCCGCTCCTCTGGCTGGCCGTGTGCCTGCCGGTGCTGCTCGCGTCCGCGCTGCTTGGCGCGCGGTTGCGCGTGCTGCGGCGCCGGCTTGCGCGCAGCCAGGCCTGCGCGGCAAGGCTGCGGCAGCGCCTGGCGCTTCATACCGCGGTGCTGGACAGCATCCCGCAGCCGGTCTACGTGCGCGACGCCGAGCAACGGCTCATCACCTGCAACCGCCGCTACGAGGAACTGGTCGGGGCCTCGCTGGCCTCGCTGCGCGGCCAGCCGCCGGACACACCGGGACAGCTTGCGGGCGTGATCGACGATATCGCCGAATTGTCGGAAGACTATCGTGACGTCATTGCCTCGGGCCGCCCGCTCAGCAAGGACCGCTGCCTGCATATCCAGGGCGCAAAGCGGCACGTGCTGAACTGGGTCGCGCCCTTGCCCGGCCCCGGCGCGGGCGAGACGGTGACGGCCCTGGCCGGCGGCTGGGTGGACCTGACCGAGCGCCACGACATGCTGGCGCAGCTGGCCGAAGCCAAGGCGCGCGCCGAAGCCGCCAGCCGTGCCAAGTCCACCTTCCTTGCTTCGGTCAGCCATGAGATCCGGACCCCGATGAACGCGGTGGCCGGCATGCTGGAGCTGGCGCTTAAACGGCCGGGCCTGCCGCCCGAGGATCAATGCATGCTGTCGACCGCGCATGATTCGGCGCTGGCATTGCTGGCCCTGATCGATGACATCCTCGACCTGTCGAAGATGGAGGCCGGCAAACTGAGCGTCCACGCAGTCCCGGCAAGCCTGCCGCAGTTGGTGGACGAGGTGCTGCAGATGCTCGGGCCGGTGGCCGCGCAGAAGCGATTGCCGCTGGTACCGGTCGTCGATACCGGCGTCGCGCCCGGGCACAAGGTAGATCCGCTTCGCTTCAGGCAGATCCTTGGCAACCTGGTTTCGAACGCCATCCGCTTTACCGATCATGGCGAGGTCCGCGTGCATCTGCGGGGCGGCCCGGTGAGCGCGGGCATGCAGGAAATCGAACTGACGGTGTCCGATACCGGCATCGGCATCGCGCGCGCCGACCAGGGCCGCCTGTTCCAGCCGTTCGAGCAGGCGCACGACCGCTCGCGCCCGCAATCCGGCGGCACCGGACTGGGCCTGGCCATCTGCCGACGCCTGGTCGCGGCCATGGGCGGCCAGATCCGACTGGAGAGCGCACCGGGCTCCGGCACGTGCGTGCAGGTCACCCTGCGGCTGCCAACGGCCTGCGCACCAGCCGCCGCCCCGGAACAGATCGTGCCGCCACCTGGCGCCGCAGCCACTAGTCCGCTGCATGTCCTGGTCGTCGACGACCATGCGCCCAACCGCCTGTTGCTGAAGTGGCAGTTCGAATACCTGGGCCACCGCGTCGAGACCGCCGCCGACGGCCACAAGGCCCTCGCACGGTTGGTCACTCCCGCGTCCGTGCAAGAGGATCCGTTCGATTTGATCCTTTGCGACTGCGCCATGCCGGTCATGGACGGCCTGGCGTTCGTCCGGGCACTGCGCGGGCGCAACGACGCACTGGCGCGCATTCCCGTGATCGGCTGCACCGCCAGCGCCGTACCCGAGGATCACCATGCCGCGCTGCAGGCGGGTATGGACGGCATTCTGGTCAAGCCGGTCGGATTGCAGGCACTGGGCGAAGCCGTGCGCACTTATGCCTGCGGCGCCGGCCCCGCGCCGGCATCCACGCCTGTGGCCCTTCCCCGGCCCTGCGGCGAGACGTCGCTGCCGTCTCCGGCCCCCAAAGCAGACCGATGGTGCGAGATCTGCGAGGCCATGAATGTGCAGTGCGACCGGTTCCGCCAGTCGTCTCCGTGACCGGCAAGCGGCCAGCCCGGCACAGGCCAGCAGGGAGAGGATCTTCCAACGGTGGTATCATGGACCCCACTTGCCATTCATCGATACCTGTCGGACTGAATGTGCTGGCCGCCAGACCACATCGGTCAACAGCGTGATCGAACATGCATTGGCGGTCTGTCGGGCGTACACCCGATTCCTCAGGGCGACCTAGCCCACCACCCTATCGACCGGCGGCACGTCCGCTCCGCAATCATCGCGCATGTACCTGGCGCGTCGGCTTGCGCAAGCACGGTCCTCTCACGCCAGTAATGCCGCCCGCGCCTGATGCACGGGACGCGACACTGGCTATTCATCCATGGCGCCCGCTTGCCGGGCAAGCACGCACGGTACATGGCCGTGCGCGACGCCGCCCAAGGCCGCGCCACTAGCAGGAGACAATTTGAATCTCAACATCACACCCTTCACCGTTTCGGTGTATCCCATCCAGCAGCAACCGGGTGTCTGGTTTGCGAACTACATGATCGCCGAGTACCGGAACGGCGCCGAGCGCATCGTGGCCAACGTCTCGATGCGGCACGCCACGCACCGCTCGGAAGCCGATGCCAGGAAGGCCGCCCGCCGCGCTGGCGAAACCGCAGTCGCGCGCATGCGCCAGCAGCGCTTGCCGCACCGGCAGGCATAGTCGTCAACGCAGGGCCGAGCGGACCGGCGCTATCGTGCCCGACCCGGTACGCCCCCGCCTACCGGCCTGAGTTCGCCATCCCAAGGCGCGGCATGCAGATCCAGGACAGAATCGCCCTCACGCGTCTTCTCATAGAGATGGTCCCGGACCGCCTGCCCGATTGCCAGGCGGCATAGTGTCTCGCTGTTCTGCGGGATCGTGTCCGGCGACAAACCGGTTGCCACCATCACGCCGAACGAACGCCTGCCATCTCCGACAAAGCTGGCGAACCTGACGCCGGTGGGATGTCCCGCCGCGGCAAAACAGGTGGCGACATGGTAGGCAATCCCTTTGCCTGCGCCCGGCAGCGTGCACAGGAAACTCGATGATTCCGCGACTTTGTTCATGGTTGTACTGGCGCTCCAGGCGGCCTCATGCCGCCGTTGTCCCAGTGACCTCATGGGCGCGATTGAGAATTCCCGTCGACGATACTCAGAGGGAAACGACGGATTGGCCGGGAATGGCGCCGTTGATGATGTCCTCGGCATAGCGAAGCACTGCGCGCCGTGCCGCCCCAACGTTGTCCCAGGGCGTTTCGTCAAGACGGAAGGTACGCGCCTTCTCGCCTTCTGGCTGTCCGCCTTCACGGCAGATCACGACGGCTGCGTTGAAGGATCGGTCTGGCTTCGGCTCCATCCAGGCCCGTTCCGCAGTATGTCTGTACACCAGAGGGTAAAGGTCATACCCCTTGTAAGTGGCAGTCGGAAAAGCATCCATGACTCGCTCCGGGGCGTTTGCGATGTATTGCCCACTCTACTCCTCTTGCAGGCTGCGAGTGCCTTTATTTCTCCCGGGATCGCAACTGTACGACAGTGCCGGAGAAAGGCTTTGCAATGCGAAGTCATTTGTGGCCACTCTCTGCCGATCCCGCAATGCGAATATGCAAGCCATATCGTGATGCGTGCTACAGTGAGCCTTCCCTAATGCAAGAGGCCAGTATGTCGCTCTGTGCAAATTGCCTGGCACTGATACCCGACACCCCCGGCGTCGCTGGCCACCCCGCACTGCGCATCGTGGACACCCAGCGGCGCAAGGTTCCGCGCTCGGTCACCGTCACCCTGAGTACATTCCGCTGCACGGACTGCGGCGCGATGTGGCGTTACCGCGAAGCGAAGGACGACGGGCCGCAAGGCTGGGCGCTGCTGGCAACGGAAACGGCGAGCCAAGGATCCTGAGCACGGCGCCGCGAACATCGTCAATCCGAAAACAGGCCGACGAATTCCTTGCGCAACCACTGGTTGGCGGGGTCCCGATGGTACCGGGCATGCCAGAAGAGATTGATCTGGATTTCCGGCAACTCGACCGGATGCGCAATATGCCGCAGTCCAAAGTAGGCGGCGCTGCGACGGGCAAAGGTCTCGGTAACCGTCGCGACGAGATCCGTGCTCGCAACAATGTCCGCCAGCGCGGCGAAATGCGGCACGCGCAAGCGAATCTTCCGCTGCACGCCCCGCTGGGCGAGGATTTCATCGACGCGCGCATGTCCCGTGCCCGCCGCCGTCACCACCACGTGCTCCGCTTGCTCGAAGTCGCCCTGGCTGACGTCGCGCTTGTCCAGTGGATGGCCGGGCCGGAACATGCACACGTAGCGCTGGCGGAATAGCCGACGCTGGAAGAATTCAGAACCCAGTTCAGGCAGCGGCCCCACCGCAAGGTCGATCTTGCCCAGGCTCATTTCCGATGCGAGATCGACGGCCGTGTTGCGCACGGTCGCTACCGCGACCCCCGGCGCGCGTTCCCGCAGCGCGCCCATCAGCCGCGGAATGAAGTGCACTTCGCCGATGTCGGTCATCGCAATCCGGAACGACCGGTCACTGCGCAACGGATCGAACGAGACTTTCTGGCTCAGCGCAACCTGTAAGGCTTCGAGTGCGTATGCCACCGGCTCCCCGAGGTCCTGAGCAAGCGGCGTCGGCAGCATGCCCTTGCTGCTGCGCACAAAGAGCTCGTCGTCGAACAGCCGGCGCAGCCGCGCCAGCGCATTGCTGACGGCCGGCTGGCTCAGGTTGAGCGCCCGCGCCGCTCCCGATACCGTGCGCTCGCGCAACAAGTGCTCGAACACCACCATCAGGTTCAGGTCCACATCCTTCAGTTCCACGGCGCGCCTTTATTGATTCGGTGAATATTCGATATTGCCGTGATTCTATTGGTTAATTTCACTCGTTGCACCATGATTCCCCCAGGCCACAAGACAGACCACTGCCGGAGACATCATGGAAGTCCTCGTCCAACCCCTGGGCAAACGCATCGACATTGCCGGTGGCGAAAATCTGCTGACCGCGCTGCAAAAGCACGACATTCCCATTTCGTATAGCTGTATGGCCGGTCGCTGCGGCACCTGCCGCTGCCGTGTGATCGACGGCGACATCCAGGAAGCCGGCGGCTATGAATTCCACCACGGCGATCACGCGACGCACCGCCATGTACTGGCATGCCAGTCGGTCGTCACCGGTCACTGCACCATCGAGATCCCCGAGCCCGACGAAGTGGTCGTGCATCCCGCGCGCATCGTCAAGGCGACCGTCACCGCACTGACCGAACTCACCCACGATATCCGGATGATCCGGCTGGCACCGTCCAAGCCGCTGTCGTTCTCGCCGGGCCAGTACGCGATGCTGCAGTTCACGCCGGACCATATCCGCCCTTACTCCATGGCGCGGCTGGCCAGCGACGGCGAACTGGAGTTCCATGTGCGCAGCGTGTCCGACGGCCGCGTCACCCGCTATATCCGCGACAAGCTCAAGGTCGGCGACACGGTTCGCGTCAGTGGCCCGCTGGGCACGTCGTACTTGCGCACCCGCAATGACGACCCGATCCTCTGCATCGCCGGCGGCACCGGGCTCGCACCCGTACTGTCGATCGTGCGCGGTGCGATCGCGGCGGAATTGCCGAACCCGATCCACCTCTACTTCGGCGTGCGCGCGCCGCGCGATGCCTATGGGCTCGACTGGCTGCGCGAACTCTCGCAACGGCATCCGCGGCTGCGCGTCGAGATCGTGTCGACACTGCCTGGCGATGACGCCGGATTGCGCACCGGCCTGGTCACCGAAGCCGTTGCCGCCGACCTCCCCGACCTGCAGGGCTGGCGTGCCTACCTGTGCGGCGCGCCGCCGATGGTCGACGCCGCCACGTTGCTACTGCGCAGCAAGGGCGTAGCGCCCGCGCACATCTACGCCGACGCCTTCTACGCAACCGGCACCTGACACCCCGCCACATCCAGATGGACACCACAACGATGGAGACGACATCCATGGCCAGCCCCCGCTCGCAAGACCGGCCTGTCTGGGCCGACGACGGCATCAGCCGCATCCCGTTCCGCGTCTACACGGACCAGCAGCTTTACCAGCGCGAACTGGAACGCGTCTTCTACCAGGGCCACTGGAACTACGTCGGCCTGGAAGCGGAAATCCCTAGTCCGGGCGACTTCAAGCGGACCACCATCGGCGAACGCTCGGTCATCCTCGTGCGCGACCAGGAAGGCGGGATCAACGTGGTCGAAAATGTCTGCGCCCATCGCGGCATGAAGTTCTGCCGCGAACGCAGCGGCAACCGCAAAGACTTCCATTGCCCCTACCACCAGTGGAACTACGACCTGAAAGGCAACCTGCAGGGCGTGCCGTTCCGCCGCGGCGTGAAGCAGGACGGCAAGGTCAATGGCGGCATGCCGGCCGACTTCAGGCCGCAGGACCATGGCCTCACGCAACTGAAGGTCGCCGCGCGCGGCGGCGTGGTGTTCGCCTCGTTCGACCATGACGTGGAGCCGCTGGAGGATTACCTCGGACCGGAAATCCTCTGTTACTTCGACCGCCTGTTCAACGGCCGCAAGCTGAAGGTCCTTGGCTACAACAAGCAGCGCATCCCGGGCAACTGGAAGCTGATGCAGGAGAACATCAAGGACCCGTACCACCCAGGGCTGCTGCACACGTGGTTCGTCACGTTCGGCCTCTGGCGCGCGGACAACAAGGCGCGCCTGGTCATGGACCCGCACTTGCGCCATGCCGCGATGGTCTCCACGCGCGGCCAGGGCGGCAAGGGTGAGGTCACGTCAGGCGTGACCAGCTTCAAGGACCAGATGACGCTGCAGGATGACCGCCTGCTCGACATCGTCCACGAGCCCTGGTGGGGCGACCCGACCGCCGTGATGATGACGGTCTTCCCGAGCGTGATCTTCCAGCAGCAGGTGAATTCCGTCTCGACGCGCCACATCCAGCCCAACGGCCCGGATTCGTTCGATTTCGTCTGGACGCATTTCGGCTTCGAGGACGACACCGAAGACATGACGCGCCGCCGCTTGCGGCAAGCCAATCTGTTCGGGCCAGCCGGCTTTGTCTCGGCCGACGACGGCGAAGTCATCGAATGCTCGCAAGAGGGCTTTTCGCAGAAGCCGTGGCACCGCGTCGTCGCGGAACTCGGCGGGACCACCGCGGAGAACACCGACCACATGGTCACCGAGACGCTGATCCGCGGCATGTACGCCTACTGGCGCAAAGTGATGGAGATCTGACGACATGGATTTCGCAACGTATCATGCGCTGCTGTCGCTGTACGCCGACTACGCCAGCGCCGTCGACCAGGGCGACTGGGACCGCTGGCCCGAGTTCTTTACCGACGACTGCCTCTACCGGGTCCAGCCGCGCGAGAACTTCGAGCGCGGCCTGCCGCTGGCGACCATGTCGCTGGAGAGCCAGGGCATGCTGCGCGATCGCGTCTTCGGCATCCGCGAAACGCTGTTCCACGATCCCTACTACCAGCGCCATATCACCGGCGTGCCGCTGGTCCGCGAAAGTACCGATGCGTATATCGTCGCCGAAGCGAATTACGCCGTACTGCGCACCAAGCCGGACCAGGTCAGCGAGGTCTTCAACACAGGCCGCTATCTCGACCGGATCGCGCGCACGCCGCAAGGCCTGCGCTTCGCCGTCCGCCAGTGCATCTTCGACAGCGAGATGATCCCCAACTCGCTGATCTACCCGATCTGATGACGACAACCGGAGACAACCCCATGACCGAAACCTGGATCGAGGCGGCCCCGCTCGCCAGCGTGCCGCAGGACGATGTGGTCGCCGTGCAGGTGCAGGACCGCGAGATCGCCCTCTATGGCGTCGACGGCGAGGTGTTCGCCACCGACAATCTCTGCACGCACGGCCACGCCCGGCTCTGCGACGGATTCCTCGATGGCCACGAGATCGAATGCCCGCTGCATCAGGGCAAGTTCGATGTACGGACCGGTGCGGCCATGTGCGCGCCGTTGACCGAGGCGGTGCGCGCCTATCCCGTCAGGATCGAGGACGGCAAGGTGTTTCTCGACCTGGGCTGACCCGCGCAGCCGGACCACGGCCCACGTGGTCCGGCTGCGCGGCGGCGCTACAATGCCCGCCACGCCCCCGAAATCAACCGCCATGCTGCCGGACAGCGAATCCCTTCTCCTGCTTGTCACCCGCCAGATGCCGTTCGGCAAACACAAGGGCACGCTGATTGCCGACCTGCCCGGCAACTACCTGAACTGGTTCGCGCGCGAGGGCTTTCCGCCCGGTGAAATCGGCCGTTTGCTGGCGTTGATGCACGAACTCGACCACAACGGACTGGCGGACCTGCTCAAGCCGCTGCGCGGGCGGCCCTGAAGCGCAGCGGGATGGATTTACATCCTGCGGTAAGAAAGCGCCGGCAGCCGGGCTGTCGCCGCCGCGCACCGCGCCTCCCGTGGCAAGAAGATCACCTGAACCGCAGGCACGCCTCATGCGAGAACGCGCGGATATGCGGCGGGATCGGAACCGCCGCTGACCTGTTCATCTTCGAAGGAGAGGCATCCATGCGTACAGGAAACCGCAACCTCATCGATATGGCCGTCGCGGCAATAGGCGGCGCCGCGCTGATGTACCTGCTCGATCCGGAGCTCGGTGCGCGGCGGCGGGCCATGCTTCGGGACAAGGCGGAGGCAAAAAGCCATGACCTGAGCGACTACGCGCAGGCCCAGGCGAAGCGCGCGCTCGATCACGCGCGTGGCTTCGCTGCACGGGCGGGAACCCGCGTGGCAGCAGGCGAAAAAGCGCGTTCGAGCGACTACGACATCGGCGAGCGGATCCGGACGCGGCTGGACGACGTGGTCAGCCATCCCCGTGCGATCGGCGTCGATGTGGCCCGCGGATCTGTCTGCCTGAGCGGCCATGTCCTCCGCCACGAGCACGACGCCGTGCTGACCGCCGTGTGGGCAGTGCCCGGCGTCGCGGACATTGAAGACGGACTGACCGTGCACGAGGAAGCCGGCAACATTGCGGCGCTGCAAGGCTAGCTTCGCCCTGATAGCGGCGTTCGGGCGGCAATGCGCGCGGGGCCGGGCCTACAACACCCGACCGAACCACCACAGCGACAGCAGCCCCGCGCAGGCCGCCAGCAACGCTCCCGCGGCCGCGAAGAACGCCGTCACCTCGACCTGGTCGCGCTTGTCGAATGCCAGCCTCGCATTGAGCGCGCGATACACCCGCTTCAACGACGCTGCATCTTCGAGCCGGAAGTATTCGGCCCCGGTCGCGTCGGCGACCTGCTTCAATACCTTCTCGTCCAGCCTGACGCGCGCCGACCAGCCCTCCGCCGACAGCACGACCCCCTCGGTCGTGCCGACGCCGACGGTATAGACCCGCACGCCATACATCGCCGCGAGCTGGGCGGCCTGCTCCGCCGCCGGCCCCGCGTTGTTTTCGCCATCGGAGAACAGGACGATCGCGCCCGAAGCATAGGAGCCCGGCACTGGCGGATTCTCGTCGCCGGACGCCCCCGGTTTCTTCACTTGCGGGACATCGCCGCCATTCATCAGTCGCTCGGCGTCGTCGGCGGCCTCCGGCAGCAGCGTCGTGAGCGCGATCAGCAGGCCATTGCCCAGGGCGGTGCCGCCCTGCGGCTTCAGCCCTTCAATGGCCGCGGCCACGTCGTCCTTGCTGCGGCTGGGCGCCTGTGCCAGCGCGGCCGTGCCCGCCATCGCCACCACGCCCACACTCACGCCCGCCGGCTGGGCGTCTAGCAGCACCCGGGCCGCCTGCTGGGCGGCGCGGATGCGGCTCGGATGCACATCCTGCGCGCGCATGCTGCCTGACAGGTCCATGACGAGGATGACGGTCTTGATGCGCGAGGGCAGCGTCATCACCGCCTGGGGACGGGCAATGGCAAAGATGAGTGCACTGAGGGCCAGCAGCGTCAGCACGGCCGACACGTGACGGCGCCAGCCCGTGCCACCCTTCATGGCCATGCCGATGGAGCGCATGGCCGGATGGTCGACCGTTGTTCGCCGCCGGCGCAGGTCGAGCCAGACGTAGCCCGCGCCGAGCACCAGCACCAGCGCCAGCAGCCACAGCATGCTGGGCCAGAGGAAGCTGAACAGCGGCAGCCGGTTGAGGGTCTCGGTCATGTCGCCCCCACGGGCACGCCCCTGGCCGCCCCCTGGCGGAAGCGGCGCTCGCGCATGAACTGCAGGAGCGCCAGGTCAATCGGCGCGTAGGTCGAGAGCGTCAGGCATTCCACGCCGGCGCGCGCGAACGCGAGGCGCAGTTCGGACTCGCGCGCCTGGGCGATCGCGGCGAAGCGTTTGCGAAACGCGGGATCGTGCGTATCGATGAACATCTGCTCGCCCGACTCCGCATCCTGCAGCACGACCAGCCCGAGGTCGGGCAACGCCATCTCCAGCGGATCGACCAGCCGCACCGCGACGACTTCATGGCGCCGGGCCAGCATGGCGAGCGACGTCTGCCATCCCTGGGCACTGATGAAATCCGACACGATGAACATCACCGAGCGCCGTTTGGCGACGGCGCGCGCGCGCTCCAGCAGGTCGCGCAGGCGGGTCTCGCCGGGGCACACGGCCGGGGTGGTGTGCATGCGGTCAAGCAGGTGCAGCAACTGGCGGCGGCCGGAGCGCGGCGGAATCATCGAGGCCTGCGCGTCGCTTGCCCCGCCGTCGAGCACGGCGCCGATGCGGTTGCCATAGCGCGTCAGCAGCAAGGCCATGACGGTGGTGAAGTCGCTCAGCAGGTCACGCTTGCGCACCGTGCCGGAACCGAACTCCACCGACCCGCTCAGGTCGAGCACGAACCACGCCGAGAGGTCGCGATCCTCCTGGAACTCGCGCACGTGCGGCACCTGCAGCCGCGCCGTCACGTTCCAGTCGATGTGACGGACGTCGTCGCCGGGACGGTATTCGCGCAGGTCGGCAAGATCCAGCCCGAAGCCGCGGAACAGCGTGCGGTAGTCGCCCTGCAGCAGCCCGTCGAGGCGCCGCACCACGGTCCACTCCAGCCGCCGCAGCAGCGTCTCGGCCTGCCGTGCGCCGACGCTCGCCAGCGCCGCGCCCGAACGCGCGGGCGCGGCGGCCGCCGGCGCGTCGCCGCGCGGACGCTTACCGAACAGCCGCGCGAACATGGGATTCGAGCGGGCGCTCCGGAACCGGCAGCGCCTGCAGGATGCGCGTGATGAGCTGGTCCGCCGTCGCGCCATCCGACATGGCCTCGTACGACAGCGACAGGCGGTGGCGCAGTACATCGGGCACGAGATCGATCACGTCTTCGGGCACGGCATAATTGCGGCCGCGTAGGAACGCCAGCGCCCGCGCGCCTTCCACCAGCCCGATGGTGGCCCGGGGGCTCGCGCCGAACGCGATATAGCGCCCCATGTCTTCCAGGCCGTAGTTGCCCGGCTTGCGCGTGGCCGCCACCAGGCGCACCGCGTACTGGACCAGCGACGGGTCCACGTAGACGCGGCGGCACTCCTCCTGCAAGGCCGCCAGGTGCTCCGGCGTGGCAATCGCACTCACGCTGATGCGGGCCCCGGTGACCCGATTGACGATGACGACCTCTTCCTCCTCGCTCGGATACCCGACCAGCACCTTCATCATGAAGCGATCGACCTGCGCCTCGGGCAATGGATAGGTGCCTTCGGTCTCGATCGGATTCTGCGTCGCCATGACCAGGAACGGCGTGGGCACGCGATGGGTCTCGCCGGCAATGGTGACCTGCTTTTCCTGCATGACTTCCAGCAGCGCGCTTTGCACCTTGGCCGGCGCGCGATTGATTTCGTCGGCCAGCAGCAGGTTGGCGAAGACCGGCCCGCGCACGGTCGAGAACTCGCCCGTGCCCTGGTTGTACATGCGCGTGCCGACCAGGTCCGCCGGCAGCAGGTCCGGCGTGAACTGGATGCGCTTGAAGGTTCCGCTCATGGTGCGGGCCAGCGTATTGACCGTCAGCGTCTTGGCCAGGCCGGGCACGCCCTCCACCAGCAGGTGGCCGCCGGCCAGCATGGCCACCAGCACGCGTTCGAGAAAGTGGTCTTGCCCGACCACCACGCGTTTCACCTCGTACAGCAGGCGCTCCATCAGGTCGGCGCTGTCTGTCGCGCCATGGGCTTGCTCGTTCATAGGCCTCCGCGTCTAGAAAGGTGAAGTTCCGATAGAAGCGCCGGCGCTTTCGATCGTGACGGCAAAGCCGATCCCGAGGAAGGTGCCGCTCTGGTTGGGGTTGAGGATGGCGGTGACGATGCCGACCACCTCGCCATCCATGTTCACCAGCGGGCCGCCCGAATTGCCGGGATTGGCGGCCGCGTCGAACTGGATCAGGTTGTCCAGGCTCTGCGTCTTGTCGGGCGACACGAACTGCCGGTCGAGTCCGGACACCACCCCGGCGGACACCGACGGCCCGATGCCGAACGGAAAGCCGACCGCCACGACCTCGGAGCCCGGCGCAAGGTTGCGGCTGGAGCCGAGTGTCGCAGCCGGCAAGTCGTCGGGAATGGATTTCGGCCTGACGAGGGCGAGGTCTTTCTCAGGGATCGCCTGCATCACCGTCGCCTCGGAAGTCTGGCCGTCGTAGAAGCGAATCTCCACGCGCTTGGCATCGGCAACCACGTGGTAGCTGGTCAGCACCAGTCCGCTTTCGGTCACGACCACGCCAGAGCCGATGTGACGCGCTTCGCGCTTGTCCTGCTTGTCCTTTGTCGCGTCCTTGTCGGCCTGCGGATCGCTCTTCGCGAGTTCGTCGGAGGGCGCCCGCCGGGATGGCGGCGAGGACTTCCGCCGGTTGGCCGGCGGATCACGCCGGGCACGCGGCACGGAGGCGGCTTCGGCCTCCGGCTGCGCCGGCGAGAAGCTGCGCACCTCCACCACGGATTCGCGGATGGCCTCGGCCGCGCGAGCGGTGCGCGATGGCAGGCTCTTGGTCTGCAGCGTATGCAGCACCGCAGCATCGATATCGGCCTGCGTCAGCACCCGCGGCGACGGGCGCGACAGCCACGCAAGGCCCAGCGCCGCCGCGACCATCACCGCGACCGCAGCCGAGAGCCATCCGTAGATCGTCACACGCTTCATCGCACGCTCCCGAGTCCCGTGCCGCCTTAAAAAATACAGTACCATCCTCTTAACCATGCGCCAAGGAGCAGGGCATGCAGTTTCTCTGGCCGCAAATGCTCTGGTTGCTGCTTGCGCTTCCGTTGCTGGCAGCCGCTTACCTGTACCTGATCGCGCGACGCAAGAAGTCTGCCCTGCTTTACGCCAGCCTTGCGTTGCCCCGCGCTGCGCTCGGCACCGGCCAACGCCTGCGGCGTCACATTCCCCCGCTGCTGTTCCTGTTTGCCCTGGGCGCCGCCCTGCTGGCCTGCGCCCGGCCGACCGCCACCCTCACGCTGCCGTCCGACACCATCACGCTGGTGCTGGCGATGGATGTTTCGCGCAGCATGGAGGCCACCGACGTGACGCCCACGCGCCTCAGCGCCGCGCAGCAGGCGGCGCGCGAACTGATCGTCGGGCTGCCGGGCAGCGTCCGGCTTGGCATCGTCTCGTTCGCCGCGACGGCTACCGTGGTCCTGCGTCCCACCAGCAACCGGCAGGACATGCTCGACGCGATCGACCGGTTCCAGCTCCAGCGCGGCACGGCGACCGGCAGCGGGCTGATCCAGGCGCTGGCCGTGCTGTTTCCGGACGATGGCATCGACCTCGAAGCGATCCTGTTCAACGACGACCCGCCCTTCGCTTCCGCGCGCCGCGCCACGCCACTCGATGAAGCCGCCGCGGCCGACGCCGCGCGCAAGCGCGCGCAGGACCGGCCGCCAGCGCAACCGGGTTCCTATCGGCACGGCGCGGTCATCCTGCTCAGCGATGGCCGCCGCACCACCGGACCCGACCCGATCGAGGCCGCGCGCATGGCCGCCCAGCGTGGCGTGCGTGTCTATACCGTAGGCTTCGGCACGCTGGGCGGCAATGCGCCCGAGACCAGCCTGTCCTACTACATGCAGCTCGACGAGCCCGCCTTGCGCGCGGTGGCCACGCTGACCGGGGCCGAGTACTTCCAGGCAGGATCGGCGGCGGACCTGAGCCAGGTGTACCGGCAACTGAGCGCGCGCTTCGCGATGGAGCGCCGCGAGACCGAAGTCGGCGCGCTGCTGGCCGCGGCGTCGGTCGTGCTGCTGGTCCTGGCTTGTGCACTCTCGATGTTGTGGTTCCGTCGTTGACGGGCATTGACGATATCGGCGGAGCCGCTGAGCGCACCTTGCTTCGCCTGTCAACGAGCGTCCACACCCCCCATCGGCGCACTCCCGAGGCCATCGTGTTGAGGTATGCTTTCGCCCTCCAAAACGATCTTCTCCAGAGGGACCCATGCGGCGCGTCGTGTTCAATCAGAAAGGTGGCGTGGGCAAGTCGACCATCGTATGCAACCTCGCCGCGATCAGCGCCCGTGAAGGCCTGCGCACGCTGGTCGTCGACCTCGACGCGCAGTGCAACTCGACCCAGTACCTGATGGGCGCAAAGGCCGCCGAGGCAAACCCGACGGCGGCGCACTTCTTCGAGTCGTCGCTGACCTACAGCTTCAAGCCGGTCGACCTGGGCAGCTTCATCCACGCCACGCCGTTCGAAAATCTTGATGTGATGCCCGCGCATCCTGACCTCGACGCGCTGCATGGCAAGCTGGAATCCCGCTACAAGATCTACAAGCTGCGCGATGCCCTGATCGAGCTGGAGTCAGTCTATGACGCGATCTACATCGACACGCCGCCGGCGCTCAACTTCTACACGCGGTCCGCGCTGATCGCGGTGGAGCGCTGCCTGATCCCGTTCGACTGCGACGACTTCTCGCGCCGGGCGCTGTACACGCTGCTCGACAACGTGAAGGAAATCCAGCAGGACCACAACGATGCCCTGCAGGTCGAAGGCATCGTCATCAACCAGTTCCAGCCGCGCGCGAGCCTGCCGGTCAAGCTGGTCGAGGAGCTGGTCGGTGAAGGGCTGCCGGTGCTGGCATCGCGGCTGTCGTCATCGGTGAAGATCCGCGAATCGCACCAGCACGCCACGCCCATGATCCACCTGGATCCGCGCCACAAGCTGTCGCAGGAGTACCTGGCGCTGCACAGCGAACTGGCTGGCTGAGGAATACGGCAGGTCCACCCGCTGGCGATAACCGCGTCAGTCCAGGGCCAGGCCGCCGTGCGCCAGCACTTGGCGGAATACCGCCAGCCGGGCGTCACCGGTCTCCGCCAGCCTGTGGCAGATGTGCACGTACTTGTCCATGTCGCTGTGTCCGCGCAGGGCTTCCTCGCACTCCTGCTCCGAGACTTCCAGGTGGACACCGGTCAGGATCGCGCGGCCCTTCCCGACCTGCGTGCTGACGATGGCCGGTGGCATGCCTTCCATATCCGCATAGACGGCCAGGACTTCCGTATCGGCAGCCGGCGCGCCGTCGAAATCGAAACGGCAGCCACCGTGATAGTGCGTGTAGACCGACATCGGTACCGAGGCCAGCCGCTCGGTGGTCCGCAGTTCGACCGCGGCCGTGGTGCGCGGCGTGCCGTCATAGAGGCGGCCGCCGGTCAGTTCGGGCAGCGAGCCAACCGCGACGGCATCGACGAAGCCCAGTTCGCGCGGACCGCAGATGGCCCCGCGGGTGCCGGCGTGGAACGCCAGTTCCCTGCATGCGTAGTACGCGCCCGCGCAAATACCCAGGTAGGTGCCGCCGTTCTCGACAAAACGCCGGATGCGCGCGTTGGGCGCGCCATTGAGTTTCGCGCAGTACGGCAGATCAGCCCCGCCCGGCATGACGAACATGACCGCGTCGTCGAACAGCGTCGGGTCGTGCCGGATGTCCGAGGCCATGACCGCACGCATTTCATAGGTACCGGACTGCAGCTGCTGGCCGATCGTGCGCATCAGGCAGGCGGTCCAGTCGGAGGCGCCGGCGTCGATATAGGTCAGGATGTGGGGCTTGGGCATCTTCGGGGGCGAGAGGTCGGTCCGTATTGGCACGCAGAACCGAGTGTATTCCACGGACGGGCGCCCGGCCGCATGCGCCTTACATATCGAGCGGCACGGCACTCGTGCACTTGATTTCGTCGAGGCACACGCTGGACTTCACGCCGCTCACGCCGGGGATGCGCATCAGCGTATCGAGCAGGAAGTCCGACAGCGACTTCAGGTCCTTGGCGACCACCTTCAGCACGTAGTCGATATCGCCCGTCACCGAGAAGCATTCCTGGATCTGCGCCAGCTCCGCCACCAGGCTCTTGAAGTTCGACAGGTCGCGGATATGGCCGCGCTCCATGGTCACGTGGATGAACGCGACCACGCCGAGCCCCAGGCTCGCCGCATCGAGCCGCGCCTCGTAGCACTTGATGATGCCGCTCTCTTCCAGGCGGCGGTGACGCCGCAACGTTTGTGCCGGCGACAGCGCAATCGCCTCGGACAATTCCAGGTTCGAAGCCCGTCCCTGTTGCTGCAAGACGCCCAGCAGGCGGCGGTCCGTACGGTCAAGCTCGATGGCAGGCACTTTTATTTCCCCTCAATATAATTTCACGAAATCAGATTTCTCGTTTCAGGGTTTCCCTGCGTGAGGAATGAAATCCAATTTTGCCGGCCAGAATATACACTGCATTCCAGATTGGCAATGCCAGCGAGGGGCCAGAGAGAGTTCCCGACATTGCCCGAACGCGCCGCAGGCCAGGATCGCGGCGCACTGTTCGCAATATTATTTCCCGGCCGCCTGGCCGACAAAGACAGCGCCCCATGAACTTCCGCACACCGTCCCTGCCGCGTCCGCATGTCCCCCATCCCGACGCCCGGCTGCGGACGCCCGCGTGTTGATCGCGGCGGCCTGCCCGATTTCCTTTGCCTCCGCGGCCGACGGCACTCCGTCCGGTGCGCGAGATCGAAACCCTTACCTTCCTCTCTGAGACACACCATGGCCGATCTCTTTGACAACCCGATGCAGCTGATGGGCTTCGAATTCGTCGAATTCGCCTCGCCGACCCCCAATGTGCTGGAGCCGCTGTTCGAAAGGATGGGCTTCACGCTGGTGGCGCGCCACCGCTCCAAGGACGTGGTGCTGTATCGCCAGGGCGAGGTCAACTTCATCGTCAACCGCGAGCCCCACAGCCACGCCGCCTACTTTGCCGCCGAGCATGGCCCGAGCGCCTGCGGCATGGCCTTCCGCGTGAAGGATTCGCACAAGGCCTACGCCCGCGCGCTGGAACTGGGCGCGCAGCCGGTCGAAATCCCGACCGGCCCGATGGAACTGCGCCTGCCCGCGATCAAGGGCATCGGCGGCGCGCCGCTGTACCTGATCGACCGCTTCGAGGAAGGCAAGTCGATCTATGACATCGACTTCGAGTTCATCGAAGGCGTGGACCGCCACCCCGAAGGCCACGGCCTGAAGCTGATCGACCACCTGACGCACAACGTCTACCGTGGCCGCATGGCCTACTGGGCGAGCTTCTACGAGAAGCTGTTCAACTTCCGCGAGATCCGTTACTTCGACATCAAGGGCGAGTACACCGGCCTGACCTCCAAGGCCATGACCGCGCCGGACGGCAAGATCCGCATCCCGCTGAACGAGGAATCGTCCAAGGGCGCCGGCCAGATCGAGGAATTCCTGATGGCCTTCAATGGCGAGGGCATCCAGCACATCGCCTTCCTGACGGACAACCTGATCGAAGTCATCGACAACCTGCAGCTCGCGGGCGTGGAACTGATGACGGCGCCGAACGACTACTACTACCAGGCCCTGGACACCCGCCTGCCCGGCCACGGCCAGCCGGTGGACCAGCTCAAGGCCCGCGGCATCCTGCTCGACGGCACCACCGAAGGCGGCAAGCCGCGCCTGCTGCTGCAGATCTTCTCCAAGACCGTGCTCGGCCCGGTGTTCTTCGAGTACATCCAGCGCAGCGGCGACGACGGCTTCGGCGAAGGCAACTTCAAGGCGCTGTTCGAATCGCTGGAACGCGACCAGATCGCACGCGGCACGCTGAAGGTCGAGGCCTGACCGGCACCGGCCCGTCCCCGTCGCCGGGCACGGCACCCCGTGCCCGGCGATCCCCAAGGCCCAGGCGTCCTACCCGCACAGCAAGAGACGCCAGGCCCCGCATGCCATTCCATAAGAGTGGGTAGAGGAAACAATCCATGGTTTCAAGCAACAATGACGGCACGCTCAAGCGTGGCCTGAAGAACCGGCACATCCAGCTGATCGCGCTCGGTGGCGCCATCGGCACCGGGCTGTTCCTGGGCATCGCCCAGACGATCAAGATGGCCGGCCCCTCGGTCCTGCTCGGCTATGCCGTCGCTGGCATCGTGGCCTTCTTCATCATGCGCCAGCTGGGCGAGATGGTGGTGGACGAGCCCGTCGCCGGCTCCTTCAGCTACTTCGCCAACAAGTACTGCGGCCACTTCGCCGGCTTCATGTCGGGCTGGAACTACTGGGTGCTGTACATCCTGGTGAGCATGGCCGAGCTGTCGGCGGTAGGCATCTACGTGCAGTACTGGTGGCCCGGCATCCCGACCTGGATCTCGGCGCTGGCCTTCTTCCTGATCATCAACGCCATCAACCTGTCGAGCGTGAAGTCGTTCGGCGAGATGGAGTTCTGGTTCTCGATCGTCAAGGTGGCTGCCATCGTCGGCATGATCGGCTTCGGCGGCTACCTGCTGATGTCGGGCAATGCCGGTCCGCAGGCCAGCATCACCAACCTGTGGCAGCACGGCGGCTTCTTCCCGAATGGCCTGGGCGGACTGGTCATGGCCATGGCGGTGATCATGTTCTCGTTCGGCGGCCTGGAACTCGTCGGCATCACGGCGGCGGAAGCGGACCAGCCGGAAAAGAGCATCCCCAAGGCGACCAACCAGGTCATCTACCGCATCCTGATCTTCTACGTTGGCGCGCTGGCGGTACTGCTGTCGCTGTACCCGTGGGAAAACGTCGTCACCGGCGGCAGCCCGTTCGTGCTGATCTTCCATGCGCTGAACAGCAACTGGGTGGCCAATGTGCTGAACGTGGTGGTGCTGACGGCCGCGCTGTCGGTCTACAACAGCGGTGTGTACTGCAACAGCCGCATGCTGTTCGGCCTGGCCCAGCAGGGCAATGCGCCGAAGTCGCTGCTCAAGGTCAGCAAGCGCGGCATTCCGCTGACGGCGCTGGGCGTGTCGGCGGCCGCTACCGGCCTGTGCGTGCTGATCAACTACTTCATGCCGGGCAAGGCCTTCGAACTGCTGATGGGCCTGGTGGTCTCGGCCCTGATCATCAACTGGGCCATGATCAGCATCATCCACCTGAAGTTCCGCGCCGATAAGCGCAAGGCCCGCCAGGAAACGCGCTTCAAGAGCTTTGGCTACCCGCTCACCAACTACCTGTGCCTGGCGTTCCTGGGCGGCATCCTGTACGTGATGTACCTGACCGACGGCCTGCGCATCTCGGTGTACCTGATCCCGGTGTGGCTGGCCGTGCTGGGCATCAGCTACCGCCTGCGCCAGAAGAACGCGGTGCCCGCCCTGCAGGGCAGCGTCTCGGCCCAGTAAGGCAAGATCCCGGCGGCGCCGCATCGCGCGCCGCCGGTTACACTTCAGCCTGTGCGTCCGGGCCTGAAATCCTGTTCCGCACGCGCTCCAGCCCCGTCCCAGAATCCAGAGAATCCCATGTTTGCACATATCGAAGCCTTTCCCGGCGACCCGATCCTCTCGCTCAACGAAGACTTCCAGAAAGACCCGCGCACCGAGAAAGTCAACCTGAGCATCGGCATCTACTTCGACGACAACGGCCGCCTGCCGGTGATGGAAGCCGTCGAAAAGGCTGAAGCCGCGCTGCTGGCCGACATGGGCCCGCGCCCCTACCTGCCGATGTCGGGCCTGGTGGCCTACCGCAACGCCGTGCAGGCACTGGTGTTCGGCGAAGACAGCCCGGCGCGCGCCGCCGGCCGCATCGCCACGCTGCAGACGCTGGGCGGATCGGGCGCACTGCGCGTGGGTGCCGATTTCCTCAAGCGCTACTTCCCGCAGTCGCAGGTATGGATCAGCGACCCGAGCTGGGAAAACCACCGCGTGGTGTTCGAGCGCGCGGGCTTCACCGTCAACACCTACCCGTACTATGACGATGCCACCGGCGGCCTGAAGTTCGACGCCATGGTCGACGCCATCGGCAAGCTGCCCAAGCAGAGCATCGTGCTGCTGCACGCGTGCTGCCACAACCCGACCGGCGTGGACCTGAACCAGGACCAGTGGCGCCAGCTCGCCGGCGTGCTGAAGGCGAAGGAACTGCTGCCGTTCGTCGACATGGCCTACCAGGGCTTTGGCGAAGGCCTGGAGGACGACGCGTTCGCCATCCGCGAACTGGAGCGCCAGGGCGTGCCGTGCCTGGTGGCCAACTCGTTCTCGAAGAACTTCTCGCTGTATGGCGAGCGCTGCGGCGGCCTGAGCGTGGTGTGCAACAGCGCCGCCGAAGCCGCCAACGTGCTGGGCCAGCTGACCGGCGCCGTGCGTGCCAACTACAGCAACCCGCCCACGCACGGCGCGCGCGTGGTGGCCAAGGTGCTGACCACGCCCGAACTGCGCACGCTGTGGGAGAAGGAACTCGCCGAGATGTGCGGCCGCATTGCCCGCATGCGCGAGGCGATTCACCACAACCTGCGCGACCATGTCAGCGGCGAGGCGCTGTCGCGCTACCTGACCCAGCGCGGCATGTTCACCTACACCGGGCTGAACGCGGAACAAGCCGACCGCCTGCGCGAACAGCATGGCGTGTATCTGCTGCGCTCCGGCCGCATGTGTGTGGCCGGTCTCAACGAGCGCAATGTGACGGTGGTGGCCAAGGCCATCGCCGCCGTGCTCGGCGGCAAATAAGTCGCTTCCGCGCCGGCCGCTCGTCCATGGGGACATCCGACGAGCGGCCGCAGCCGAGGTAATTCCTACACCGCCCCGGCAATTCTGACACCCTAACCGCGCCAGCAGACCCCCGCGCACCCGGTGCCCCCGACCATGGGCACCGATCTTGCTGCCCTTGGCCCTGACAGCGAAGCCCCTCCTGCCCTGCTTCGCGAACAGCCCAAGGACCGCGCATGCCCCGCCTCCATCCTGACGGCCCCGACCGTCCCACCCGCCGCCGCTTCCTCCAGTCCGCCGCGCTGAGCGCTTCCGCAGCCGCCTTGCCTACGGTCCAGGCAGCCGGCCCGCCCGCTCTGCAAGATGCGCCGACTGCACCCTTGTCCGTGCCGGCCCGACCCGTCCGCCTCCATATCAACGGCAGGGAACATGCGCTCTCGCTGGAGCCGCGCGTGACGCTGCTCGATGCGCTGCGCGAGACCATCGGCCTGACCGGCGCCAAGAAGGGTTGCGACCATGGCCAGTGCGGCGCCTGCACGGTGCTCAGCGACGGCCGGCGCATCAACGCCTGCCTCACGCTCGCCGTGATGCAGGAGGGCCGGCATATCATCACTATCGAAGGCCTGTCCGACGGCCATGCGCTGCACCCGATGCAGGCGGCCTTCGTCGCGCGCGATGCGCTGCAGTGCGGCTTCTGCACGCCGGGCCAGATCTGCTCGGCCGTCGGCATGCTGGCCGAGGCGCGGGCCGGCGCGGCCAGTACGGTGCGGCCGCCGCCGGCGGCGTTGCCGCCCGCGCTGAACGACGCCGAGATCCGCGAGCGCATGAGCGGCAATATCTGCCGCTGCGGCGCCTACCAGAACATCGTCGCCGCCGTGCAGGACGCCGCCGGCGCCACGCGCCGCGCGTGAGGCGCCACGATGATCCCGTTCACCTACCACCGCGCCACCACCGTTGAAGAAGCGCTGCAGCTCGGGCGCCAGCCGGGCACGCGCTACATCGGCGGCGGCACCAACCTGCTCGACCTGGCCAAGGCCGGCGTCGAGCAGCCGCTGCACCTGGTCGATGTCGGCTGGCTTCCGCTCGCAACGATCGAGTCGCTGCCCGATGGCGGCGTGCGCATCGGCGCCACGGCCAGCAACACCGACACCGCCAACCACACACTGATCCGCGAGCGCTACCCGCTGCTGTCGCAGGCACTGCTGGCCGGAGCTTCGGGCCAGTTGCGCAATATGGCGACGGTCGGCGGCAACCTGATGCAGCGCACGCGCTGCCATTATTTCTACGACACCGGCTTCAGCGCCTGCAACAAGCGGGCGCCCGGCTCGGGTTGCGGGGCGCTGCAAGGCGTGCATCGCACGCACGCCATCCTTGGCGCAAGCGAGCAATGCGTAGCCGTGAATCCGTCCGACATGAGCGTGGCGCTGGCCGCGTTGGAGGCCGTGGTGGTAGTGCGCGGCGAGGCTGGCGAGCGCCGCATCGCGCTGGCCGATTTCCACCGCCTGCCGGGCACCGCGCCGCAGTTCGACACGACGCTGAAGCCCGGGGAAATGATCATCGCGGTGGACCTGCCGCCATCGCGTCTCGCGGCGCATTGCCATTACCTCAAGGTCCGTGACCGCGCCAGCTACGCGTTCGCGCTGGTGTCGGTGGCCGCCGCGCTGGAGCTCGACGGCGGCACGGTACGCACCGCGCGGCTGGCGCTCGGCGGCGTCGCGCACAAGCCCTGGCGCGTCCCGGCGGCCGAGCAGGTCCTGGTCGGAAGACCGATCGATGCGGGCAGCGCCGGCGAGGCGGCCCGGCTGCTGCTGGACGGCGCCCGGCCGCTTCCCCAGAACACCTACAAGCTTGCACTGGCGCAACGCGCCATCGTCCGGGCGCTTGGCATTGCCGCAGGAGACACCACATGAGCGTGATTGGCGCCCCGCTTGACCGCACGGACGGCATTCTCAAGGTAACCGGGCAGGCGCGCTACGCCGCGGACCATCCGCTGCCGGGCCTGCTGCATGCCGTGCTGGTGACCAGCACCATCGCCAGCGGCGAGATCGCGGCCATGGACACCGCCATGGCCGAGCGCATGCCGGGCGTACGCAAGGTGATGACGCCGTTCAACGCGCCGCGGCTGCCGGAACACGGCAAGGCCGCATCGGGCACCCCGCCGGCCGGGCGCGTGCTGAACCTGCTGCAGGACCCGGTCGTCCACTACAACAACCAGCCCGTGGCCGTCGTCATCGCCGACACGCTGGAACAGGCGCGCGATGCCGCCGCGCATCTCGTCATCCGCTATCGCGCGCGGCGGCCAGCGCTGGATTTCGCCGCGGCGCGTGCGGGCGCCTACAAGCCGAAACAGGCCAAGGATGAGCCGGCGGATACCACGCGCGGCAGCCTGTCGGGCGCGGAAGGTGCGGCGGCGACGATCAATGCCACCTATTCCACGCCGTTCGAGAACCACAACCCGATGGAGCCGCACGCCACCGTGGCGGCCTGGCAAGGCGACATGCTCACGCTGTACGACGCCACCCAGTACGTCAGCGGCGTGCGCAAGACCGTTGCCAAGACGCTGGGCGTACCGCCCGCGCAGGTGCGCGTGGTCTGCCCCGTCGTCGGCGGCGGCTTCGGCTGCAAGGGTTCGACGTGGTCGCACGTGGTGCTGGCGGCGATGGCCGCACGCGAGACCGGACATCCGGTCAAGCTCGTGCTGGAGCGCCCGCAGATGTTCGGCCCGGTCGGCGGGCGGCCCCACACCGAGCAGCATGTCGTGCTGGCAGCGCGGGCCGACGGCACGCTCACGGGCATGCGCCACGAGGTCGTGGCCAGCACCTCGTTCATGGAAGACTGGCTGGAGCCGTGCGCGCTGCTTACACGGATGCTGTATGCCGTGCCGAACCAGCAGACCAGTCACCGGCTGCTCAAGCTCAATGTCGGCACGCCCACGTTCATGCGCGCGCCGGGCGAGGCCTCGGGCAGCTTCGCGCTGGAGTGTGCGATGGACGAACTGGCCTACAAGCTGGGCATGGATCCCGTCGCGCTGCGCCTGCGCAATTACGCGGACACGGACCCCGGCAAGGGACTGCCGTTCTCGAGCAAGTCGCTGCGCGAATGCTACCGCGACGCGGCCGAGCGCTTTGGCTGGGCGCATCGCAATCCCGCGCCGCGCTCCATGCGGGCCGAGGGCCGGCTGGTGGGCATGGGCATGGCCACCACGACCTATCCGGCCAATCGCTCGGCCGCCAGCGCGCTCGCGCGCATCCTGCCGGACGGCACCGCGCTGGTCCAGTCCGGTTCGCAGGACCTGGGCACCGGCACCTTCACCGTGATGACGCAGGTGTCCGCCGACGCGCTCGGCCTGCCGCCGGACAAGGTGCGCTTTGAACTGGGAGACACCAATTTCCCCGAAGCCCCCGTGTCGGGCGGCTCGCAGTCCGTCGCCAGCGTGTCGCCCGCGGTGCAGGCCGCCTGCGCGGCGGCGCGGCTGGAACTGGTGAAGCTGGCGGTCGCCGACCGGGCGTCGCCGCTTGCCGGGGCGTCGCCCGAGGACGTGGATATCGTCGATGGCTGGCTGCTGCGCCGCTCCGACCCGTCGCGGCGCGAGCCGATCGCGGCGCCGATCGCGCGCCGTGGCGGGCAGCCTGTCGAAGCCCGCGTGACCGCGCGGCCCGGCGACGAGCGCAAGGCGTTCTCGATGCACAGCTTCGGCGCCGTGTTCGCCGAAGTCCACGTCGATCCCGATCTCGGCGAGATCCGCGTGCAGCGGATCGTGGCGACCTACGGCGTGGGCCGGCTGCTGAACCGGAAAACCGCTCACAGCCAGCTCATGGGCGGTATCGTATGGGGCATCAGCATGGCGCTGCACGAGCAGGCCGAACTGGACCCGGCCAGCGGCCGCATCGCCAATGCCAACCTGGCCGAGTACCATGTGCCCGTCAATGCCGATATCGTCGCTATCGACATCGTCGTGCTGGACGAGGATGATCCGCATATCAACCCGCTCGGCACCAAGGGCATCGGCGAGATCGGCATTGTCGGCGTGGCCGCGGCGGTGGCCAACGCGGTGTATCACGCCACCGGCCGGCGCCTGCGCGACCTGCCGATGACGGTCGACAAGTTGATGACCTGAGCGGCCATGCGCCTGCAAGAACAACCAACGAATAAATGAATCAACGGGAGAAACCATTGGCAGAGCTGGAAACCCTCGGGCCGCGGGGCGGCTTGCGCGCGCTTGTGCCGCGCGCGGTACGGCCGTGGCTGTTCGCGCTGTCCGCCTGCGCGTCGGCTCCGGCCTGGGCCCAGACACCGGCCCCACTGGCCGAATGGCAATTCTCGGTCGGCATACCGCTTGAAAAGCTGTACGAAGACACGATTCCGGAATGGGAAGTCCGCCTCGGCGCCGCGGCAATGCTGCGCCCGCGCTATGACGGCTCGTCGAAATACATCGTGATCGCCGGGCCCAGCATCGATATCCGCTATCGCGATATCGCGTTCGCCTCGATCGGCGAAGGCTTCGGCGTCAACGTCCTGCGCGGCAAGAACTACCGGGCAGGGATTGCGCTGACCTACAACCTGGGCCGGCGCGCCGAGGAGAATTCGCCGCTGCTGGACGGCATGAAGAACATCAACCCGGCGCCGGAAGCCAAGCTCTTTGCGGAATACGCCGTGTCCAAGGAGTTTCCGCTGGTGATGCGCGTCGACGCGCGGCGCAGCATGGGCGGCTCGGACGGCTGGATCGGCGATATCGGCGCCTACATGCCGCTGCCGGGCAGCTCCGAGAAGTTCTACTGGTTCGCGGGCCCGACGCTGACGCTCGCGGACTCGCGCTACATGAATGCCTGGTACGGCGTGAGCGCGTCACAGGCGCGGGCCGGTCGCCCGCAGTTCAACCCCGCTGGCGGCGTGCGTTCCTACGGCTTCGGCCTCAGCGCGGTCTGGTTCTTCGACAAGCATTGGTTCGCCAGCAGCGACGTGTCAATCGTACAGCTCGTGGGCGATGCGAAGCGCAGTCCGCTGACGCAGAGTTCGACTGGCGGAGCCTTCGATCTGTCGATCAACTACCAGTTCTGAGCGGCGCGGCAAGAAAAGACGCGGCGGGCCTCCTGCCGAGGCCGCGCCGCGCGGCAAACCCATCAGCCGGGCACTTATTGCGCTGCTGCCTTGTCGGCGGCAGGCTTCTTCGCGTGCTTGTGAGCGTGGGTCTTCTCCTTGTGGGTGCTCTTCTCCACCTTGGCGGGTTCCTTCGACTCCGGCGCGGCAGCCGGCGCTTGCGCATACGCACCAGCGGCAAACAGGCCCAGGGTCAGGATGGCAAGTGCTTTCTTCATTGTCGGTCTCCGGATGGACGCGCGGTGTTGCGCGCTGATTGTGAAAACGTCGACCCGCGGCGCACTGTTGACGGTCCATCGACGGATGTGTGTAACGGAATATTTCAGTCCATCGGACTTCCTTGCGCTGCCGCAATGTTCTATGGATGTGACTTAAAGCTGGCAATCTGCTGCCGATAACGGTGAAATCCCCCGCGTAGACTTTTTACCCTCGTACCTACGTTGCCCCCGGCGTGGCGTGCGGCAACCCGCTGTCCGTCAACAGGAGCGCCTCATGAGCATGATCGAAGCCACCATGGCAAGCCCGCCTGCCTCCCTCTCCATGGAGGCCAGTGCCACGGCAGAAGACCTTTCCGCTGATCCCGCGAACGCCGCCAATGCGGCCGGCAACACGACGGGCAGCGCCACGGCGCAGCCCAGCGCCGATGTCAGGATTTCCATGCCCGGCAGCGCCCTGGCTTCCGGGCACGCGGCTGGCAAGTCAGCCGCCAGGGACAGCGACATCGACGACAGCAGCCTGCCCGACAACGTGAAAAAGCTGGTCAAGCGCCTGCGTGAACTGCGCGAGAAGCTTGAGCAGAAGGCCCAGGAACTGCAGGAACTGAGCAACAGCACCACGGGCAACGCCGAGCAGCGCCGCATGCGCATCGAAGCGCTACGGGCCGAAGTCGGTGCGCTGACCTCGGCCATGAACAGCGTCAGCGCCGACCTTGCCCAGGCTACGCGCAAGTTCAGCAGCGATGAGAAGGCCGCCTTGGCCGGGCTGATCATGGGCTAGACCTCGCGGCAAGGCAACGTCCAGGCCCCCACACCGCTCCCCAAATCGCCTAGTCTGAGAGTGACACCAGCGTTTCGGGGAGACCCAGTGCCCGCAGCCAGATCCACGCGCCAGTCCGGCAAGCAGCGCCGCCACGGCCGCCATGCGCGACGCTGGTCAAAGCAGGTCAGCGAGCACAGTGACGCGCTCGACCTGCAACCAGATCTCTTCAAGCATACCGACCCGAAGGAAATCGCCGCTTCGCTCAAGCGCTCGGCGGAACACAGCCGCCGGCGCAAGGGCACGGCGTTCCAGTCGGCCATGTCGATGCTCAATTTCTATATCAACCGCGCGGGCCGCAATCTGCCCAAATCGCAGCTGGCCGTCCTGCAGCGTGCCAAGGGCAAGCTGCGCGAGGCCTTCGGGCGCGCGCCGTGAACGCACTCCAGGAGATGCCATGGATACCGCAAGCGAACTGCAGGCCACGGTGAAGGCGATGGTGCAGCCAGGCAAGGGATTGCTCGCGGCCGATGAAAGCGGCCCGACCATTGCCAAGCGCTTCGCCACGATCGGCGTGGAATCCAATGAAGAGAACCGCCGTGCGTGGCGCAGCCTGCTGTTATCGACGCCGGGCCTCGGCGCGCATATCAGCGGCGTGATCCTGTACGAGGAAACGCTCGGCCAGCGCGCCGACGATGGCACGCCCCTGCCCGAACTGTGCGCGCGCCAGGGCATCGTGCCCGGCATCAAGGTCGACAAGGGCAAGGTGCCCCTGGTGAATGCGCCGGGAGACGAGATCACCGAAGGGCTCGACGGCTTGCCGAAGCGGCTGGAGACCTACCGCCAGCAGGGCGCGCGCTTTGCCAAATGGCGCGCGGTGATCAATGTCTCGGACACCTTGCCCGGCACGCTTGCGGTGCAGGCCAACGCGCAGGTGCTGGCCGCGTATGCGGCCATCTGCCAGGCATCGGGCATCGTGCCGATCGTCGAGCCGGAGGTGCTGATGGACGGCGACCACAGCATGGCGCGCTGTGCGGCCGTAACCGAACGCGTGCTGCACGCGGTGTTCCATGCGCTGCATCGCTATGGCGTGGTGTTCGAACACATGGTGCTCAAGCCTAGCATGGTGATTGCCGGCAAGAAGTGCGCGCAGCAGGCGGCCGTGCAGGATGTGGCCAGCGAAACCGTGCGCGTGCTCAAGCGCACGGTGCCCGCCGCGGTGCCTGGCATCTTCTTTCTCTCGGGCGGACAGACGCCCGAACAGGCGACGGCGAACCTCGATGCCATGAACCGGCTCGGCCCGCTGCCGTGGCCGCTGAGCTTTTCCTATGGGCGCGCGCTGCAGGAGCCGCCACTGGCCGCGTGGGGCGGGCAGGCCGCCAACGCCGGGCAGGCGCAGCAGGCGCTGCTGAAGCGCTCGCTGCTGAATGGCAAGGCGTGCCTGGGGCAGTATGATGCGATGCAGGAATCGATGGGGAAGGTAGGCTGATCCGGGTGCGTCCTGCATTCGCAACCCGCTCGCCTGTTGAACCGCACGCGTCCTCTGGTCCGTGGGGCTTCCGATCGACAAGGAAGCCCCATTCCGTTCGCTCGCCGGATGCACCCTTCAAGTCAACCACATGTTCCTTATGCGAGAACAGCCACCTTTTTCGCTGCTGCGCCTGTTCGACTATGGGCAAAGGCACCTGAGCCTTAACATCAAGCGCGGCCTGCTGGCGTTGTTCCTGCTGCTCCAGGCGATATTCATCGGTGGCTACCTTGCTCTCGAGCGTGCAAGAATCGAGGACGACGTGGTGCGAGTGCTGCGCAACACGGCCCTGCTGGCGTCGCAGAACTTCGAAACCAGTATGGATGCCATGCGTTTTCAGCTCCGCGGCATCGGCAGCGCGCTATTGCTGAATCATATTGTCGCCCCGCAAGCTTCTCAGGGGTACTTGTTACAGGAATTGAAGAAGGACTGGCTGGATGCGGTGATTGTCACCAATCCGGACGGGGATTTCGTCGCGAAGAGCAGCCTGTTTCCCTTTGAGCAAGCGTTGGATTCATCCATTCTCGGCCGCGCAACATTTCGAGACCGCCCTCAGTTCAGTGGCCTAACCCGCGATGATGCGAACGAACGGCTGCGTTTCTGGCGCGGCGATGGCACCGACCCGAATTTCAGGGGCTTCTTCATCTACAGTTCTGTGCGTGATAGCCTGGGCCAGAACCTTGGTGGCGTGATTGGCTTTCTCAATTCTGCCTCTCTCCAGCGCCAGTTCGCCGACCTGGAAAAGAGAGGCCTTTATCTCGGCCCCGGGGGTGTTGTGGTTGTGGTCGATCGCGACAGTGGCCAGCTCCTTGCCCGCATCGGAACGCCAGCGTCCGACACGCCGTCCGCCCAACACCTGATGGGATATGCAAGCGATACCGCGTTGCAGGCGCACCACTATGTGTCGCCGTTCGACGGAGTGAATCGCCTGGGGGTCTTCCTCAACATCAACGGTCACAGATGGGTGGTCCTGGTCGCCGCTGCGGAGCACGACTATCTTCGTGGGTGGTATCTTCGCACCGTTCTTGCCACTGCCGCGTTTGCCGTGATGGCAGTGTTGCAGTGGATGCTGCTGCATTATGCCCACGCCAACTTCGTGCAGCGCGAACGCCTCGCGCGCCAGGCCCGCTTTGATCCGCTGACTGACCTCGCCAACCGACGGCATTTCGACGAGTGGGCGCGGGGCGCATGCAACCTGGCTCGGCGCCAGGGACAACCACTGAGCGTCCTGTCATTTGATCTGGACCGGTTCAAGAATATCAACGACACATACGGGCACGACGCCGGCGACGTTGTACTTCAGCGCGTGTCACAGACTGTTCGCGGCATGCTGCGCGATGGTGATATCGTTGCCCGGTTCGGGGGCGAAGAATTCGTCGTGGCCCTGCCTCAGACCGCTCTGGACGAGGCGGCGCAAATCGCGGAGCGCATTCGCGTTGCCTTCGGTGCTCAGGAGGTGAAATTCAACGGCCAGATCATCCGCTTCACTGCCAGCTTCGGCGTCGCCCAGACGACGCCGGGCGAACTGGAAGCCAGCGATGGCATCCATGCCGCCGTGACCCGATCCGACCAGGCACTCTATCAGTCCAAGCAAGCCGGCCGCGATCGCGTGACGGTAGCGCAATAAGCCCCTGGAATCGCCCTGGGCCCGGTATCCAGCCAGGCCCGTGCGCTAATCGCGGGGATTCTTCCGCTTGCGACCGGTCACCATGGCCAGCACCAGGTTCTCCCTGCCGGCCACGCTGAAGACGATCGCAGCCAGCACATGCACGATGACCAACCCGGTCAGCATGTCCGCGAGCGCGGCGTGGAGGTCGATCGGCCAGTCCTCGCCCCACAGCGCATCGAGCCGCGACATCCATCCGGTAACGGCCAGCGCCAGGATCAGCGCCCACATCAGCAGCATCATGACTGCGCCGAGCGGCGTGTGGCTGAGGAATCGCGGCGCGCGGCGCTGCACCAGCGCCTTGCTGTAGGCCAGCACCCCAGCCGGCCGCGGCACCCAGGCGCGGAAGCGCGCGTGTTCGCTGCCGACGAGGCCCCAGACCATGCGCAACAGTACGAGACCGGCAGCCACATAGCCGAGCACGCGATGCAGGCGGCCGCCGGAATCTTCGATCAGGTCCCAGAAGACGATCGCGGCCACGCTCCAGTGCGTGATGCGGACGATCACGTCCCAGACACGGACCGATGCGGTGTCCGGCATGGTGGCAGCGAGCCGGAGGGGATTACTTTCCAATCTCGGACTTCACGATGTCCAGGGTCTTGGTGTCGAAGTAGATCTCGGCCTTCTTGCCGTCCTTGGTGGTGCCGTAGATCTCGTAGCAGTTGCCGTCCACCTTGAATTTCTTGATGACATAGCCCTGCGCTTCGATCTTGGCGCGCGCGTCGGTCTCCGTCATCCATTCGGTCTTGGGATGGGCCACGCATTTGGCGCTGGCCAGCGCACCGGTAGACAGCGCGGCGGCCGCGGCAAAGGCGATGATTTTCAGCATGGGAAGTCTCCGTCAGGGTCGCCCGGATCGGGCAATTGTCAGATCGTACCGCTAAACGGGAACCATTCTCAAATTCGGATTTCCCCACATTGCCTCGCGCCGCCATTTGCGTAGCTTCCCCTCCCATCCAAGGCGCCCGCCCGGGGCGATGGCGGTGACCCCCAGGCGGCGCGGAGCTCCATCAGAGCCCGAGGTCCGACAGCCCCGGATGATCATCCGGACGACGGCCGAGTGGCCAGCGGAACTTGCGTTCCGCCTCCTTGATCGGCATGTCATTGATGCTGGCGTAACGGTTGACCATCAGGCCGTCGTCACCGAACTCCCAGTTCTCGTTGCCATACGAGCGAAACCAGTTGCCCGAGTCGTCGTGCCACTCATAGGCGTAACGCACCGCGATACGGTTGCCGCCGAAGGCCCACAACTCCTTGATGAGGCGGTAGTCCAGTTCCTTCTTCCATTTGCGTTCCAGGAAACCGCGTGCCTCGTCGCGGCCATTGGCGAATTCGGCGCGGTTGCGCCAGCGGGTATCGGCGCTATAGGCAAGCGATACCTTCGCGGCATCGCGCGTGTTCCAGCCATCTTCCGCAAGACGGACTTTCTCGATGGCAGTTTCGCGCGTGAACGGCGGCAGCGGCGGACGGGTTTCAGCATTGGACATTGGCAGCACCTCAATGGTGGAAGGGAGATGGCCCGTTTCCGGACCGGGAAGATTCGAGCAGCAGGGCCGCGGCCCTGCCGGCGCTGTCGGCGGCACTGGCGTCGCCACTGACCATGGCGACAGCGGTGGCCCCGTCGATCAGGACCAGCAGCTGGCGCGCGGTCTCGCGCGGATCGGGCAGGCCGCAGTCCTGCGCCAGTACATCGAGATAGTCGAGCAGCCGTTGCTTGTGGAGGCGGGAAACGGCGCGGATCTCGCTGTCCGGATCTTCGATCTCGCCCGCGGCATTGATGAAGGCACAGCCGTGAAATCCGTCGGATTCGAACCATAGCCGCAGCGCCGGGAAAACGGACATCACCCTGTCAAACGGATCGTCCGTAGGCGGCGTCGAACGGATAAACCACGCCATCCAGCGCGCATCGCGGTTCAGCAACGCAGCCGCGACCAGTGCTTCCTTGGTCGGATAGAGCCGGTAGATGCTCTTGCGGGCCACGCCCGACGCCTTGACGATGGCGTCCATGCCTGTGGCATGGATGCCGCCGGAATAGACCAGTTGCTCGGTGGCCTCTAGCAGCCTGGATTGCGTGGAGGAGTCGTCGGACATAGGGTCTTCCTGCTTGCTTGAGAACGATCGTTCTCCGTATGCAGGATAGTAGAACGATCGTTCTCCAAGGTCAAGCCTTGCTCGCGGGGGCCCTGGCATGAAGCGCATCCGCCGCTCGCGCGAACGCGCCGTGGGCCGAGGTGCGGCTACTGGTTTATCCCTGCAGCGAAGCCTGTCCGCTGCGCAGCGCGTCGACGATCGGCGCGACGCTGGATTCGACGCGATGGATCGGCCCCGCTACGGACATTCCGTACACCACGCCGCCGATCTCCACCGGCACCGCGATCGCCCCCAGGTCGGGGAACGACTCGCCGAAGTTGGGATACCAGCCCTGCTGCCGCCACTGCGCGATGTCTTGCTCCAGGGCTGCGCGCGAGGCCACGGTGCGCGCCGTGCGGGGCTCGAACGAGACCTTCGCCAGTACCACGTCCCGCGCCGGCCCCGGCATGACTCCGAGGATCGCGCGTCCGATCGAATTGATATGCACATCGCGCAGTTCACCGGGCGTGGCAATGTAGCGCACCGGGTTCTGCGACTCGCGCACGTCGAGATAAAGCACGCGCCCGTCATCCTGCAGCTTGCCGAAGATGACGGTTTCGCCCGTGGCATCGCGCAGCGCTTCCAGCACGGGCTGCACGCGCTCCAGCAACGGGTCGTTGCGCGAGATGCGCTGGGCGATGCTGAGCAGGCGGCTGGTCGGGTAATAGCCCTGCCGCCGGCCAGTCTCGTAGAGATAGCCGAGCGATGCCAGCGTGCGGATCAGGCCGAGGCAGCTCGACATCGGCGCGCCGAGCAGTTTCGCCAGTTCCGTCAGCGTGAGCGAGCGGCCTTCGCGCGCATAGATCTCCATGATCTCGATCACGCGCAGCGCCGTCTTCACGCTGGCCTGCCCTGCCTTGTCGCCCGTCTCGGATTCCGCCATCTCCCTGTTCCTGTCAGCCTTGCCGTGCGCGGATTGTACGCGTCTTCAGGCGTCGTCCGACGACGCCGGCGGCAGCGGCTGCGCCCACGTGCGGATATTGCCGGGCGTGCGCGAGAAACGCGTCGGGATGCCGATGCCGCGCAGGCGACCTTCGCTCGGATGCTCGTACTCGAACACCATGCCGGTGGCGCGCAGGTGCGGGTCCTCCATCACCTCTTCGAACGCCGGCACTTCGCTGTGCGGGATATCGGCGCCTGCCAGCAATGCGAGCCACTGCGCCGTGGTCTTGCGGCTCACGATATCGGCCAGCGTCGCATACAGCTCGTCGATATTGGCGCTGCGCGCGGCCGGGTCGAGGTAGCGCGGGTCCCGCGCCAGTTCCGGGTGACCGGAGAGCGCGAAGAAACGCGCCCATTGCGGCGTGGTGTACGGCAGCAACGCGATATAGCCGTCCTGCGTGCGGTAAGGCTTGCGGTGCGGCGACATCACGCGCGGATAGCCGCACGCGCCCTGCCCGGGCACGAACGTCTGGCCGGCCAGTTGTTCAGGCGCCAGGAACGACACCAGCGTCTCGAACATCGGCACCTCGATGGCCTGCCCCTGCCCCGAGCGCTCGCGCTCGTACAGCGCCATCGGGATGGCATAGGCCACCGTCAGGCCGGCGACCTTGTCGGCCAGGATGGTGTTGACGTACTGCGGACCCTCGGTGCTGTTGGCGCCCTGGAACTGCGCCAGGCCGCTGCGTGCCTGGATGATGTCGTCGAACGCGGGCATGCCGGCATACGGGCCCGTTTCCGAGTAGCCATAGGCACCGCAGTAGATCAGGCGCGCGTTGGAAGCGCGCAGCGACTCATAATCCAGCCCCAGCTTGCGCAGCGATTGCGGACGCACGTTGGAGATGAACACGTCGGCCCCGGCGATCAGGTCCTTCAGCCGCGCCAGGTCTTGCGCGCGCTTCACGTCCAGCACCACGAACTGCTTGTTGCGGTTCAGGTTCAGGAAGGTGGCGCCCATGCCCGCGTGCAGCGCCGGCTCCGCATGGCGGAAGACATCGCCGGCCGGCGCCTCCACCTTGATCACTTCGGCGCCCATGTCGGCGAGGATCTGCGTGGCATACGGCCCCATGCCGACCGAGGTCATGTCGACCACGCGCACGCCTGCCAGCGGACCGGTTGCCTTTGCCGCTTCCGCGTTTTGCATCGTCATCGCTGGCTCCCGCTCAGTACGACTTTGGCAGGCCCAGCACGCGCTCCGCAATGAAGCACATGATGAGTTGCGGGCTGACCGGAGCGATGCGCGGGATATACGACTCGCGCAGCAGCCGCTCGACGCGGTATTCGCGCGAATAGCCCATGCCGCCCAGCGTCAGGATGGCGGTCTGGCAGGCGTTGTGCCCGGCTTCGGCCGCAAGGTACTTGGCGGTGTTGGCCTCGGCGCCGCAGGACTGGCCCGCGTCGTAGCGCGCGGCGGCCTTGAGCATCATCAGGTTGGCCGCTTCGAGCTGCATCCACGCCTGCGCGAGCGGATGCTGCACGCCCTGGTTCACGCCGATGGGCCGGCCGAACACCACGCGCTCCTTCGCGTACTGCGTGGCAATGGCGAGCGCCGCGCGGCCCAGGCCGATGGCTTCGGCCGCAATCAGGATGCGCTCCGGGTTCAGGCCATGCAGGATGTACTCGAAGCCTCGCCCTTCCTCGCCGATGCGGTCTTCATCGGGGATGAACAGGTCGTCGATGAACAGCATGTTGGTATCGACGGCCGAGCGGCCCATCTTGTCGATCTCGCGGATCTCGATCTTGCTGCGGTCCACCTTCGTGTAGAACAGCGACAGGCCTTCGGTCGGCTTCTTCACCGCTTCCAGCGGCGTGGTGCGCGCCAGCAGGAGCATGCGGTCGGCCACCTGCGCGGTGGAGATCCAGATCTTGCGGCCCGTCACCGAATAGCCGCCCTCCACCTTGCGCGCGTAGGTCTTGAGCTTTGTGGTATCCAGGCCCGCGTCGGGCTCGGTCACGCCGAAGCAGGCCTTCTCCTTGCCGGCGATCAGCGGCGGCAGGAAGCGCGCCTTCTGCTCGTCGGTGCCGAACACCACCACCGGGTTCAGCCCGAACACGTTCATGTGCACCGCCGACGCACCGCTCATGCCCGCGCCGGACTCGGAGATGGTCTGCATGACCAGCGCCGCTTCCAGGATGCCCAGCCCCGCGCCGCCATACTGCTCCGGCATGGCCACGCCCAGCCAGCCGCCTTCGCACAGGCTCTTGTAGAACTCGTGCGGATAGGTGTGGGAGACGTCGAGCTTGTTCCAGTACTCCATGTCGAACTGCGTGCAGACCTGCTGCACGGCTTCGACGATCGACTGCTGTTCGGCGGAGAGATCGAAATTCATATTGGTGTTCCTTCTGTTTTTTATTCGGCCTGGATGCCGGCATCCTTCACCAGCCGCGACCATTTCTGCAATTCCGCCACCACGAACTGGCCCAGTTCGCCCGGCGTGCTGCCGAACGGTTCGAAGCCGAAAGCGTGGAATTGCGGCGCGTATTGCTTGTTGGACGCAATCGCAACCAGCTCGTGGTTCAGGCGCTCGACCACCGGTGCGGGCGTGCCGGCCGGCGCAAACACCCCATTCCACGACGTAATGTCAAAGCCCTTGAATTCCGGCTCGCTCGCCAGCGGCGGCAAGTCAGGCAGCAGCGCGCTGCGCTGCGCGGTGGTCACGGCCAGCGCATGCAGCTTGCCGGCCCTGACGTTGGCGATGCCGGCCGCGAAGTCAACGAACATCACCTGCACTTGCCCGCCGATCACGTCGGTCATGGCCGGAGGCGTGCTCTTGTACGGCACGTGCAGCATCTTCAGCCCGGCCATCTTCGACATCGTCGCGCCAGCCACGATGCCGGTGCTGTTGCCGCTCGCATACGACATGCCCGGGTGCGCCTTGGCATAGGCGACGAATTCCGGCAGCGTCTTGACCGGCAGCGACGGGCTGACCACCAGCATGAACGGCAGGTTGCCCATGCGCGAGACCGGCGTGAAATCCTTCACCGGGTCATAGCGCAGTTGCTTCATCAGCGACGGGTTGGCCGAATGCGTGGTGTTGGTGGTCATGAACAGCGTGTAGCCGTCCGCCGGCGCCTTGGCCACGAACTCCGCGGCAATGGTGCCGTTGGCGCCGGGCCGGTTGTCGACCACCACCGGCTGCTTGAGTGCTTCGCCAAGGTACTTGGCCGTCAGGCGCGCGACGGCATCCGTGCCGCTGCCCGCGGCAAACGGCACCACCAGCCGCAGCGGCTTGGACGGGAATGGATCGGCCGCGCCCGCCGGGGAAATCATCGCCATGGCGGCACCACAGCCCACCGCCAGGGTGAGCAAAGCCTGTTTTGCGAACTTCACGATGCTGGTCTCCTGTTTTCAGCGTGTCCGTGCCGGTCTGTGGCGCCGGCTGCCGGACGGGTAAATCGGAAGCTGGGCGCGCGGCGCTATGCGGGCCGCACGACGCGCTCCGGGGATTCTTCGTAAGGCGGGGAATAGATCACGAGGATCTTGGCGGGCTTGTCGCTCACGACGGTGAAGATGTGCATGGTGTCCGGCGGGAAAAAGCAGCAATCGCCCGGCCCCATCTCCTTGCGCTGGCCGCCGACTTCCGCAATGGCGCGGCCTTCCAGCACGTAGACGACCTGCTCGATGCCGGGGTGCGCGTGCGGCAGTGCGCCCTTGCCTTGCTCGATCGTGCCGTGCAGCACTTCCAGGTGGCGCGCGCCGACCGTCTCGGGGGAAATAAGACGTCGGTTGAGCGTGCCGGTGTGGTTGGCCGGGTGATAGCCCGGGGTGTCCTCGGTGGAAACGAAGTAGACGGGAGGCTGCGGCATGTTGCGTGTCTCTAATTCATTTCTGTGAATTTAAGTTTATCACCATGAATTTACGAGGCAAGCCCGATGGGGCCCGATATCGGGTTTACACCGGTGCCGGATACTGCGCTCAGTTCTCCAGCGCCATGGCGACCAGCTGCCGCAGCCGCGGCACCACGTCGGTCTCGAACCATGGGTTGCGCCGCAGCCAGAGCCGGTTGCGCGGGCTCGGGTGCGGCAAGGGCAGGAATTGCGGCAAGTAATCGGCGTAGGCCGCGACCGTTTCGGTCAGCGTCGGCCTGGCGTTGTCCCGCAGGTAATACGCCTGTGCGTAGCGGCCGATCAGAAGTGTCAGCCGGATATGCGGCAGGGTCGCAAGCAACTGCGCATGCCAGAGCGGCGCGCACTCGGGCCGGGGCGGCAGGTCGCCACTGGCGCCCTTGCCGGGGTAGCAGAACCCCATCGGCACGATCGCCACCCGGCTGGCGTCATAGAACTCGTCGCGCGTCATGTTCAGCCACGCGCGCAACTGGTCGCCGGACGGATCGTTCCATGGGATGCCGGTTTCATGCACGCGCCGTCCGGGCGCCTGGCCGACGATCAGCACGCGCGCGCTGGCGGCGGCACGCACCACCGGGCGCGGTCCGAACGGCAAGTCGCAGGCGCGGCAGCCGGTGATGTCGTTGAGGAGGATGTCGAGCGGGGAACGGGGGTTGGCAGGCAATGTGGCGCGGCGGGGTTTCGGTCGGGAGTTTCAGTGTAGTCCCGCACCTGCGCCCACCACCGATCCGAAGGGACGGTCTCCGATGATCGTTGCGCGGTCCATCCGCCGGTGGCACGGCGGATAGTCCATGACGGCGTAATGCTGGGTCGACCGGTTGTCCCAGATCGCCACGCTGTTCTTCTTCCAGCGCCAGCGGACCTGGTACTCGGGGATGTATGCCTGCGTCACGAGGTAGCGCAGCAGGTCGGCGCCGCCGGGGTTGTGGTCCTGCCCGAAGCGCACGCGTGCCGGCGTGTGGAAGTTGGTGAAGTGCGTGGTGAAGCCATTGACGAACAGCACCTTTTCGCCAGTCTCCGGATGGGTTCGCACCACCGGGTGCTCCGCGTCGGGGAACTGACTCTTCAACGCCAGGCGCTTTTCGATCGGCATGGCGGCGCCAAAACTCGCCTCGATGCTGTGGCGCGCCCGCAGGTCGGCGACCTGCTCCTTGACGTGGGCCGGCAGGTTTTCGTACGCCAGCGCCATGTTGGCCCACATGGTGTCGCCCCCGAAGGGCGGGCACTCCCGGCACCGCAGGACGGCGCCGAGCGGCGGTGCTTCGCGCCAGGTGGCATCCGTGTGCCAGGCGTTCTCGTAACGATCCGGCGGGTTCTCGGGCGTCTTGTAGATCTGCACCAGCCCCGGGTTCTCCGGGTCGCTACCCGTCACGGGGTGATCCTCCAGGTCCCCGAAGCGGCGCGCAAAGGCCACGTGCTGCGCGGCCGTGATGTCCTGGTCGCGCAGGAACAGGACGCGATGCCGGAGCAGCGCTTCGCGGATGCCGGCGAACAGGCCGTCGTCATGGATCGCATCGGCCAGGCTGACCCCAATGAGTTCCGCGCCGATTGCGCAGGTAAGTTGTTCAACTCGCATGGTCGATCGGTGTCATTCCGGCTGGATATGGAAGGTCTTCACGATTCCGGCATTCCGCTCGAAATCGGCGCGCAGATCGTGGCTGAGCTGGCCAATGCTTTGAGGCGGCAGCGGCTCGAACCCGAGCGCGGCAATCCGTTCCTGCACACTGGCCCTCGAGGCTGCCTTGTAGACCGCGGCCTGGATCTTCTCGGTCAGCTCCGCCGGCATCCTGGACGACACGAACACGCCGGACCAGTTGCTGAAGTCGACTTCCGGATAACCGAGCTCGGCGAACGTGGGCACCTGCGGAAGCAGCGGCGACCGCTGCTTCCCTGCCACGGCATAGGCTTTCAGCTTGCCTGCCTTGAGATACGGCAGCGAGGTCACCATGCCGTCATACATCACGGCGATCTGCCCGCCCATCACCTGCGTCAGGGCCGGCGGCGATCCAGGGAACGGAACGTTCTGGAGGTCCATGCCGGCCTTCTGGTTCATGATCATGCCGGCGTACTGCGAAGCCGTGCCCGGGCCATAGGTGGCGAAGCTCAGGGTGCCCCGATGCGCCTTCGCATAGCTGATCAGCCCCGGCAGGTCCTTCGCCGGCAGGCTGGGCGCACTGACGAGCAGCAGCGTCGATCTGGCCACGGCTGCAACCGGTTTCACGTCCTTCATCGGATCGTAGGGCACCTTCATCACGTGCGGGATTTCCGCCAGCACATTGGTCGCCGACACCAGTATGGTCTGCCCGTCGGGCGGCGCCGCCAGCATTGCGCCGATCGCGATGGCGCCGCCGGCTCCGGGCTTGTTGTCGACGATCACCGGCTGCCCCAGGTCCGCCGTGAGTTGCTCGGACAGCATGCGGGCCATCACATCCATCGTGCCGCCGGCCGGTGCGGGCACCAGCACCCGCACCGGTTTGCTGGTCCACGCCATGGCGGCAGGCATGGCAAGCGCCAGGATCGTCGCGGCGGCAACGCGGCGCGCGCGCGGGAAGGCAGGTCGATTCGACATCTCTAGTCTCCGTTTCGGAACTTCCGGCAATGTGCACTTGCCTTGTTGGAAGCAGGCGCCTTGCCAGGTGAGCGAGGCGCCTGCCGGTTGGATTGCGTCAGCACTGCATCCGCTGGAACAGCAGCCTCGCCTTAAGGCACCAGTACCGTCGCGCCGCTCGTCTGCCGGTTCTCCAGCGCGCGATGGGCCTGCGCGGCGTCCTCCAGTGCAAACTGCTGCTTCGGCTCGCTGGTGATCTTTCCGGCCATCACCATGTCGAACACCTCGTTGGCCATGGCGAGCATGTGCGAGCGCGGCGTGGCGTAGTGCACCATGGCCGGACGCGTGACCCACAGCGAGCCTTTCGCCGCAAGCGTGCGGCTGTCGATCTCGACGGGGCCGGAAGTCGTGCCGTTGCTGACCAGCGTGCCGCGCACCTGCAGGCAGGAGAGCGACGCGTCCAGCGTCGACTTGCCGACCGAATCGAACACCACCGGGACCTTCTTGCCGTCGGTGAATTCCATCACGCGCTCGACGATGTTCTCGCGCGAGGTGACGATGACGTGCGAGCAGCCGCTGGCCCTGGCCAGTTCCGCCTTCTCGTCGGTGCTGACCGTGCCGATCATGTTCACGCCAAGCGCGCGTGCCCACTGGCAGGCGATCAGTCCCACGCCGCCGGCCGCGGCGTGATAGAGGATGGTCTCGCCGCCCGTGAGCGGATAGACCTGGCGAAACAGGTATTGCGCCGTCATCCCCTTCATGATGAGCGTGGAGGCAACGCGGTCAGAGACGCCGTCCGGCAGAGGGATCAGCCACTCGGCGGGCATGACGCGCACATCCGAGTAGGCGCCCTGCGGGCCGAGCAGGTAGCCCACGCGGTCGCCCACGCGGACGTCCGTCACGCCCGGCCCCACCGCCTCGACGACACCAACGGCGTCGGAGCCCAGTCCGTTAGGCAGTTCCAGCGGATAGTGGCCAGTGCGGAAATAGATGTCGATGAAGTTGACGGCGATATAGGTATGGCGTACGCGAGCCTGCCCCGGGCCGGGATCGCCCACCTCCACGGACTCAAGCTTGAGGACATCAGCGCTGCCTGTTTCGTGAAATCGAATTGCCTTTGCCATGCTTTGTCTCCTGCAAACTTGGCCGGCTCAGGCGGCGTTGCGCAGCGGCACGTTCTTGACACCAGGCTTGCGGTTCGGCGTCATACCGTTGGCGGCCAGGGTTTCATCGACATCGCTGTACCAGGTACCAATGCGGTAAATTTCACGCGCTTCCTTGCCATTGGCGATTTCGCGGCCCAGTTCCTTGGCGATACGCACGATCTGCTGAATCTGCTGCACCGAGGTGAAGCGATTGCCGTGCTGGTCGATGAGGGTGTCCTCGATGCCGCAGCGCACGTGCATGCCCATTGCCAGCGCCATCGTGTTCCACGGCAGTACGTTCTTGAACAACGACTCGGCGGTGATGGTGCAGCCATCCGGCGCACGCTGGATAAAGTCGAACAGGTTGTACGGATGCGGTCCGTGGTGGCCACCGCCGATGCCGATGCAGGTCAGGTTCAGCGGGCCCTTGTAGAGGCCTCTGCGCACCATGCGGTCCAGCGTTTCGAGCGCATGCATGCCGACCAGCTGGAAGTGCGGCTGGATGCCGGCCTCCTGCAGGCGGCGCAGGTGCTCTTCCGCCCAGGCCGGACCGGCCGGAACGATCATTTCCCGGTACGCGTCGTAGACGGCCGGGTTGGCCATGTGCGTGCTCTCGTAGAACTCCGGATAGATCAACTCCATGATGTTCATCTGGATGGTGTTGAGTGCTACCGTCACCTGGTCCGGCTTGGGGTCGAGGTCTGCCAGCGCGTGACGCGTGTCATCATCGAGCCATTTCGCCGCCTGGCCTTCGTCTTCCGGTGCGAACGAGATCGAGCCGCCGACCTGGATGATCATGTCCGGCACCGCCTTGCGCACGCCGGCGATCAGTTCGTTGAACATGGACAGGCGCTTGGAGCCCTTGCCATCCGGCTCGCGCACGTGCAGGTGCAGCACGCTGGCGCCGGCTTCATAGCAATCCACCGCCTTCTGGATCTGCTCTTCCATGGTCACCGGGATGTCTTCCGGGAAATCCTCAGGCATCCACTCGGGGCCATACGGGGCCACGGTGATGACGACCTTGTCCATGTTTTCCGGGTGCAGCGAATCGTCCAGGAATTGCATTGCTCTTCTCCTTGATAAGGGATTTATTGATTGGCGTTGCAGCGAGTTGCGCCGGCCGGGCCGGATATGTGAATGCCGCCCGTTACGGCGAAGCCGACCAGGAGCTTGTTCCGAGGGGCTGCCATCGGGTTCCGCCGGTCGTCGATTTACGCGATCAGTCTAGTAATCCCGGGGCGGCCGTATCCTCTCATTTCACGACATTCGTGTCTCATTTCGTGACAGAATGTCGAAGCCTTCGGGTTTCCCCGGAATAATGGTTCCGGGGAAACCCGGATAAGGGAGCGGCAATGGGCACACTGATTCGCACTGGCGTACTGACGCACTATTTGAAGGTTGCACAGCAACTGAAGCTGGAACCGCGGCCGTTGCTGCGCAAGCTTGGGTTGAGCAGCGAGATGCTTGCGGATCCGGACCACTGGATTTCAGGAAGTGCGGCCGTGACCTTGCTGGAAGCGTCAGCGCGACTCGCGCAATGCCCGACATTCGGGCTGCGCATGGCCGACCTGTGGCAACTGTCCGACCTCGGTGTCGTCAGCGTGTTGCTCACGCATCAGAAAACGCTGCGGGACGCGCTTGGAACCATGGTTCAGTATCGGCACCTGATGAATGAGTTCCTGGTCATCCGCATCGAGGAAACACGCGGGAAGGTCATCGTGCGGGAGGACGTCGTCGCGGATGAAGCGGGACCGACCGTGCAGTCGGTCGAGCTGGCACTGGGCACGCTTTCACGTCTGTGCAGCACCCTGATCGGCACGTCCTGGCAACCGATTGGCGTTCATTTCACCCATGACGCTCCCGATGATCTGCGGCTGCACCGCCGCATCTTCGGGGGAAAGCTTGAGTTCGCAAGCGCTTTCAACGGCCTGCTCTGCCGCGCTGCCGACCTGGACTTGCCCAATCCCATTGCCGACCCTGTCATGGCACGCCATGCGCAACGCCTGCTTGCAGGTCTGCCAGGGGCCAACGAGCCGTCAATCGTGCTCGAGGTACGCAAGGCAATCTACCTGATGCTGCCGGCAGGGCGCGCGACGATCGAGCAGGTTGCCCAGGGCCTGGGGATGAACGTGCGTACCCTGCAGCGCCAGCTCGAAGGCGCCGGGAAGGTCTTCTCGGACATGGTCACCGGCGTGCGGCGCGATCTCGTTATCCACTACATGGAAAACCGAAGCGACTCGCTCGGACGCATTGCCGAATCGCTTGGCTACTCCACTTATGGCTCGTTCGTGCGCTGGTTCGCTGCGCAGTTCGAGATGACGCCGACGCAGTGGCGCAACAGCAGGCCGGCAAGAACGAAGTGAGCTGCAAGCCCTGGCTGGCGCGCCCTTCCCGCGCCGCGCTCAGAGCTCAAGCACGATCTTGCCGAAATGCCGCTGTGCCGCCTGGTAGCGAAACGCCTCGGCGATCTCATGCAGCGGAAACTGGCGGTCGATGACAGGCCGGATGCCCGTGGCGTTCAGCGCCCGCACCATGTCGAGCTGGTGGCGGCGGCTGCCGACAAGCAGGCCCGTGATCCGCAACTGCTTGCGCAGGATCATCCTGACGTTGAACGGCGAATCCGCGCCCGACAGGACGCCGATGATGGCCACGTGCCCGCCCGTACGTACCGCGGTGACCGACTGTTCCAGAGTCGCAGCACCACCCACTTCAATGACGTGGTCCACGCCGGCGCCGCCGGTCAGCGCACGTACCGTCTCGCCCCACGCGGGGTCGTCGCGGTAGTTGATCACATGGTCCGCGCCAAGACTGCGCAGGCGTGCAAGCTTGTCGTCCGAGCCGGAGGTCGCAATCACGCAGGCACCTGCGGCCTTGGCAAACTGGAGCGCGAAGATCGACACGCCACCGGTACCGAGGACCAGCACGGTTTCTCCGGGCTTGAGCGCGCCGTCAACGAACAGTGCGCGCCAGGCAGTCAGTCCCGCAGTCGTCAGCGTCGCAGCCTCGGCATGGCTATAGCCAGCGGGCGCATGCGTGAAAGCGGTTGCGGGCAACGTCACGATGTCCCGTGCAAAGCCGTCGATGCCATCACCGGGAACGGTGGCAAAGTCGGACAGGGAAGGCTCACCATCGAGCCATGTCGGGAAGAACGTGCTGACCACGCGGTCGCCCGTCGAGAATCCCTTCACGCCTGCGCCCACTTCCGTGATGACCCCTGCGCCATCCGACATCGGAATGCGCCGCACGTCCCCGACTCCGCGGCTGACGACGCCAAAGTCGTGATAGTTCAGCGAGCTTGCGTGAATACGCACCGTGACTTCGCCAGTTCCAGGCGGCTGCGCTGCGGCGGTTCCCAGGACCAGGCGGTCAAGCCCTCCAGGTGGATCGAGGTAAACGGCTTTCATGACGGTCAACGTTGTTTCCTCCGCAGGCTTTCACAACGGAACCTGCTTGCTCGTAACGGCTCATGAGTATGGGCGAAGATGCGGCTCGCCGTTTGACAACTCGGGACCGCCGCTTGATGCGTTGGGACACCCCAGGGGAAACCCCGACACCGAGGCTTCTGGCGCACCGGCCCGTCAACTCAGTGAAAATCACGACTCCCCACCATCAACCGCCCCAGCATCGGACTCAGATCGATCAGCTCCTGCGCCACCAGATGACGCACCTCGCCCTGCCGCTGCCAGATGCCGACCACGCCCAGCAGCGTCGCCCCAAGCACTTCCTTGCGCTGCCGCTCGATCAGGTCGGGCCAGTAGATCAGGTTGACGGTGCCGGTTTCATCCTCGATGGTGGCGAAGATGGTGCCGCTGGCCGTGGCGGGCCGCTGCCGCACGGTGACGATGCCGCAGGTGCGCACGCGCCGGCCATTGCGGCAGTGGGACAGCTGCTCGGCCGTGGCGTAGTCCATGGCATCGAGCTTCGCTCGCAGCAGCGCAAGCGGATGGGACTTGAGCGACAGCCCCGTGGTGGCATAGTCGGCGGCCACCTCTTCACCGAGCCGGGGCGCCGGCAGCGACAACTGCTGCTCGATCAGCGGCGCTTCATGGAGCAAGTCCCGATGCGCCACCTGCAGCGCCGCGGCGCTGGCCTGCCAGCGGGCCTGGCGCCGGTTGCCGGCCAGTGCCGAGAGCGCGTCGGAGGCAGCGAGGACATCGATATCGTGCCGGTCCAGCCGGGCGCGCAGGGCCAGGTCTTCCACGCTGTCGAACCGGCGTTGCGCACGCGCGGCCTCGATGCGCAGCGCGGCGTCTTCGCGCATGCCCTTGACGCGGTTCATGCCCAGGCGCACCGGCGGCTTGCCGGCGCCGGTCTGGCCGGGCGCGGGTTCCAGCGTGCTGTCCCAGTTGCTGACCGTGACATCGACCGGCAATGCCACCACGCCATGACGCGCGGCATCCTGCACGAGTTGCGACGGCGAATAGAAGCCCATTGGCTGGCTGTTCAGCAGCGCGCACAGGAACGCCGACGGATGGTGGCGCTTGAGCCACGCGCTGATATAGACCAGCTTGGCGAAACTTGCCGCATGGCTTTCCGGAAAGCCGTATTCGCCAAACCCCTCGATCTGCTTGCAGATGCCCAGTGCGAAGGACATCGGGTAGCCGTGCCCGGTCAGGCCCTTGATCAGCGCCTCCTGATGACGGCCCAGGTCGCCGCGGCGGCGCCAGGCAGCCATCGAACGGCGCAGCTGGTCGGCCTCACCAGGCGTGAAACCCGCCCCGTCGATGGCCAGCTGCATCACCTGTTCCTGGAAGATCGGAATGCCCAGCGTGCGGCCCAGCACCTTCTCGATCACGTCGTCATAGTAGGCCGGCGGCTTCTTCGTGCGGCGAAACGCTTCACGCCGCTTCAGGTACGGATGAACCATGCCGCCCTGGATCGGGCCCGGACGCACGATGGCCACCTCCACCACCAGGTCGTAATAGGTGCGCGGCTGCAGGCGCGGCAGCATCGATTGCTGGGCGCGCGATTCGATCTGGAACACGCCGACGGTGTCGGCGCGGCAGATCATCTCGTAGGTGGCCTTGTCTTCCTTCGGGATATCTTCCATCCGCGCCGGCACGCCGGCGCGGGCCAGGTTTTCGTCCGGATTCGGAATCATGGCCAGCCCGCGGCGGATGGCCGACAGCATGCCCAGCGCGAGCACGTCCACCTTGAGCAGGCCCAGCGATTCCAGGTCGTCCTTGTCCCACTGGATCACGCTGCGCTCGGCCATGGCCGCGTTCTCGATCGGCACCAGCCGGGACAGCTTGTCGCGCGCCATCACGAAGCCGCCCACGTGCTGCGACAGGTGGCGCGGAAAGCCATGCAGTTGCGTCGTCAGGCTGGCCCACTGCTGCACCGCCGGCGATTCGCGATCCAGCCCATAGCGGCCGATCCGATCCAGGAAGCCCTGCCCGCTTTCCCACCACGCCTGGCCCTTGACCACCTGCTCCACCACGCTGGCATCGATGCCCAGCGCGCGCCCGACGTCGCGCAGCGCGCTGCGCGAGCGGTAGGTGATCAGCGACGCGGCCAGCGCGGTGCGGTCGCGGCCGTACTTGCCGTAGATGTACTGGATGATCTCTTCGCGCCGCTGGTGCTCGAAGTCGACGTCGATATCGGGCGGCTCGTCACGTTCGCGCGAAAGAAAGCGGCCGAACAGCAGGTTGGCCTGCTCGGGGCTGACCTCGGTGATGTAAAGGCAGTAGCAGACCAGTGAATTCGCCGCGGAGCCGCGGCCCTGGCACAGGATGCCCAGCCTGCGCGCCTCGCGCACGATGTCATGCACGGTGAGGAAGAAATGCTCATATTTCATTTCCTCGATCAGCTTCAGTTCGTTTTCGAGCTGTTCCTCCCACTCCGGCTTCAGCCCGTTGGGGAAGCGCACGCGCTTGCCGGCCTCCACTTCCTTGCGCAGGTAGCTGATCGGCGTCTCGCCTTCGGGCACCAGTTCCTGAGGGTACTCATAGCGCAGCGAATCGAGCGAGAAATCGCACAGTGCGGCAAGCTTCAGCGTCTGCGCCAGCGCCTCGCGCGGATACAGGCGCGACAGCACCTGGCGCATGCGCAGATGCTGCTCCGCATTGGGCGCGAGCGCCATGCCGCATTCGGGCAGCGGCTTGCCCAGCCGGATCGCGGTCAGCACATCGGACAGCGGCTTGCGCGAACGCACGTGCATGGTCACCGCGCCCGATGCCACCAGCGGCACGCCGGACTGCGCGGAAGCCGCCTCGATGCGGCTGCGATGGAGCGCATCGGCATGGCCTTGCAGCTGCTCCAGCGCGATCCATGCGCGCTCGCCAAAGACCTCGCGGCACCATTGCGCCTGCGCCAGCAAATGCGTCGGATCGGGGCAGTAGTCGGGCAGCAGCACGGCCAGGCAACCCGGCATGCCGCGCAGGTGCTCCAGCTTTTCGCCTGGCGCGGACAGGTCTTCCGGATGCAGCCGGTAGCTGCCCTTCTGCGCGCGCATGCGGCCCAGCGTGATCAGCTCGCACAGGTTGCCGAAGCCTTCGCGATGCTGCGCAATCAGGACCAGCCGCAGCGGCGGCCGTTCGTCCGCGCCCCATGGCGCGGTCAGGCTGAAGCGGCTGCCGATCAGCAACCGGAAGGCATTGGCGGCGGCGGCGTGTTCCTTCAGCGCGTTGAGTTCGCCGTCGTCCTGCGCGTCGCCGGCGGCCTCGCAACGTTCGACTGCTTCGTGCAGTTGCTTGCGCAGTGTCTTGATGGCGTCATGCGCACGCGCGGTGCCGGCCACCGAGCATTCGTCGGTCAGCGCGATGCCGCGGTAGCCGAGCTGGAAGGCGCGCTCGACCAGTTCGACCGGATGCGACGCGCCGCTGAGGAACGTGAAATTGGAGATGCAGTGCAGTTCCGCGTAATCGGGCAGCGTGGGCAGCCATGCGGACAGCTCGGGTACGCTCATGCGAACAACCCATGCAGGAACCAGCGGTACTCGCCGCCATCCTCCTGGCCGTCGCGTCCCGGATGGCCGGGGCGCTCGCGATAGACCCAGCAACGCAGGCCGTCGGCGCGCTCGGCGATGAAATAGTCGCGCGTGGCCAGCGCGCCGTCCCACCAGCCGGCTTCGATGCGCTCCGGCCGGGTCAGCATGGATAGCGGCCCGCCGTGGTTCGGACGGTGGTTGCGCACCGGCAGCGGCTGCGGTTGCGGCAACAGCCACAGCGGGCGCTCCGGCCATGGCGGCAGCGGCGCGTCCGCCGGCTTGCCGGCGGCCTCGTCGAGCGGGCGCCAGCGGTTAGCGCACTCGGGCCGGTGGTCGGCCAGTGGCTGCGGCTGCAGCACGTTGTCGCGGCCCAGGCGGGCCACCAGCGTGTCGAGCACGCGGCCGAGTTCGGCCGGCGTGCCGCCGGGCTCGGGGAACAGCGCGTCGCTTTGCGGCAGGTACTCGGCCATGGCTTCCACGCGCAGCGCCAGGCCTGTTACCGGGGCATGGAAATTCAGCTTGTCGAGCTTTTCGCGCAGCAGGCGCGACAGGTGCGCCGGATCGCGGCTGGGCTGGGCCAGGCCCACCATCACGGGCGTGCCCACGGTATCGGCGCCGAGCCGGTAGCGCTCATGTTCGAGCACCAGCACGCAGCGCGTCACGCCGGCCTGCTGCACCACCAGCCAGCCGGCCAGCGCCAGCAGCAGGCGCTGCGCGCCGGCCAGCACGCCTTCGGCCGATTCGATGCGCCCCGGCAGGTCCATGCGCTGCGCGAACGCGGGCGGCGCGGCGAACCAGGTGAAGCTGGCCGTGGCGTCGCCATAGGCCTGGTCCAGCCGGGCCAGCAATTGCGGGCCCAGCCGGCGTGACAAGCCGGCGCGCGGCAGGCGCCGCACCTCGCCCAGCGTGCGGCAGCCGATGCCGTCGAGCCAGGCCGGATCCGCCAGCAGGCGCAGCGCCTCGACCGGCAAGCGATCCAGCAGGCGCCCCATGCGCGCGGCCTGCACTGCCCGCCGCGCCGGCCGCACGATGCCGCGTCGGGTGCGGCGCATGGGCTGGCGCGCGAGCCATGCCGCGCCATGGGCCGTGGCCCCGCTGCCCACCTGCGCGAACGTGCCGAGCTGCCGCACGCACGCGCGCACCGCCCGGCACAGCGCGCGGTGGCCGCCGAACAGGCGCAGGCTGGCGCTGACGTCGAGCATCAGCGTGGCCGCTTCCGGGTCTTCATCGAACGTGACGAGCGGCGTGAAATGCAGCAGCGCCAGCGCCGCCGCGTGCAGCAGCCCGGCTTCGGCGGCCGGGTTGCGCTCCAGTTGCACCACCTCGGCCGAGAGCGCCTGCACGCCGCCGCGCCGCATGCCGAAACTCACGCCCAGCGCCATGGCCGGGGCGTTGGCCAGCATCACGCGCTCGCGCTCCATCACCACCACCGGCAGGGCATGGTGCAACGTGCCGAGGGGGGAGGAAGGCGTGGAGGAAGGCGCCGTGGCCAACTCAGGCCAGCTCGGCTGCAGCGCGTCCAGCGACAGGCGCGGCAGATGCACCGCGATCCAGTACGACATGGGCGGAACCTCCCGCAACAACAGGTGAAACATTTGGGGCCGGCGTGGCATGGCCGCCGCGGCGGGCGCCCTCCAGGCCATCCAGCCGCAAGCGCAGCGGTGCTTCGCGCACCGGGCCGCGCCGCTTGTGGAAAACGATGGACAGTTCGTTGCCCGGCAACGGCGACAGCAGCAAGCGCAGCACGGCCGGCGACGACTCGCGCAGTGCCGCGGCCGGGCGCATGGCCCACACCGCGGCGTCGCCGGCCTGTGCCAGCACTTGCAGGCGGCGCATCGCCTCGGGCCGCGCGGCCGGCAGCCACACCAGCACTGCGCCGAACGCCTGGCTGCGCAGCATCTGTTCGGCTGCCCACAGCACATCGGCCTGCTGCGCGTGCTTGCCGGCGCCAGCGGCCGGGCGCACCCAGTAGAGCTGGCGTGCCGGCAAACCCGCCGCGGCCAGCCCCAATGCATTGGGCAGGTAAGGCGGCCCCACCAGCCCGATGCGCCGCCCCGCCGCCGCCAGTGCCCGCAGCGCCGGCAGGAGCAGGCGCAACTCGCCCGACCCGCCCTGCGTGGTCAGCAACTCCGTCACCCCGCCCACCGGCCAGCCGCCGCCGGGCAGTTCCGCCGCCAGCCCGGCATAGCCGGCCGGCCACACCGGCTGGCTGCCGGCGCGGCCAAGCTGGCCGGCGCGCCACAAGCTGGGGTAACGATGCTCGAGCGCCGCCATGGCCTCCTCCCGGCTTGGCGGGGGCTGCTGGTCAGGCGAAGGGAAAGCGGGAGCCTCCGCGGCGGGGGCTGCGGGTGCGGTCATGGGGATGTTTGGGTTTCGCCTGGAGGGGCGGTGGTGATTTTTACGATAACTGTATATTTATACAGTATTCGCAGGAACGCAAGGGGCTACGTGGAATGTGACGGGGTCGGACTTTCGAGGGGCATCGGCGGGGGCTTCTGGTTATGACAGGCCCGTCGCTCTTGACGCCGGCGTAGCCGGCGAAACAGCAGTGCCTGCCAAGAGCGACGCCCCAGTCATAACCAGAGAACCTCTCCCCTCTCACTTCTCCGGCATCGCCGAAGAATGATGACTCGTAATCAGCCACTGCGATCCGTCCCAGCGATAGGTATAGGTATATCGCGCCTTAACAACAGCCCCCGTCCGCGCAAACGTAAACGTATAAAGCCCCGCATCCACCGCCGAATTGCACCCCAGCTCGATCCGCCGGAAATCGATCCTCCCCGAAGGCCGGTCCTGCAGGAAATGCTGGAAGTAATCTTCCCGCTCCGCCACCGTCAGCCGGGGCTTGTTGGATACCGTCGCCAGCAGAATCGACCGTTCCGCATAATTGGCCGCGACCTTGCGCGGATCTCCCGTCTGCAGCGACTGGTTCCACCGGTCGAACAACGCCGCGATCTCCTGTTCCGAGGTCGCCTTGCAGCTTGCCGCGGGCGCTCCCTGCGCGTTGCCCTGCGTACCCTGATTCATGGCGCACCCTGCGAGCGCGGCCGCCAGCACTGCAATGGGAATCAGCTTCATGGCAACGTTCTCCGTTTGGTATCCGGCGCCTGACCCAGGCTCACCGCATCAAAAGTATGGAACATCCCGCCAGCAAGTGTTAGGCCTATCCGGCGGGCCTGTCCGGCGAGCACCATCGCCGCGCCGGATGCCCCGCCACCCTCAACGGTCCCCTGCGCTGTTGTATCCTCCCGGCACTGTTTCCGGAAATGGCATGTCCGACCCCAACACCCCCTCTTCGTCCGGCCCGGCCGACAGGCCGCGCCGCCTCACCATCCACGATGTCGCACGCGCGGCCGGCGTTTCCCTGACCACCGTTTCGCACGCGCTCAATGACCGTGGCGTGGTGGACCCGGAAACGCGCGCACGCGTCAAGCGCATTGCGGCCGAGCTTGGCTACCGGCCCAGCGTGCGCGCGCGGCGCCTGCAGTCGGGCCGCGCGAACTGCATCGCGCTGCTGTCGTCGATGCCGTTCGCCGTGGCCGGCGGCACGTCGCGCCTGGGCTTCATGATGGAAGTCGCGGCCATCGCCGCGGAAGCGGCCATGGCACGCGGGCTGGGCGTCGTACTGGTGCCGCCGCTGGAAGGCGCCGGCGGCTTGCTGGAAACGCTCGACATCGACGGCGCGGTGGTGATCGAGCCCGTGGCCGGCGACCCGCATATCGCACGCCTGCGCGATCGCGGCGTGAGCATCGTGTCGATCGGCCGCGAACCGCTGACCGATCATCCGGTGCCGTATGTGGACCTGCAATCGGCGCAGACGGCACGCCTGCTGCTGGAACATCTCCATGCGCATGGCCGCAGAAGAATCGGACTGATGATCGGCGAGACCGCGCGGCAGTCCTATGTGGAAACCGAACGCGTCTACCGCGAATTCACGCGCGACATGGATCTGCCGTGCGAACTGGTCAAGGCGCCCGAGGCGCTCGGCGAGGCCGCCGGCGCCGAGGCTTGCGCGCAGTTGCTGGCGCGCATGCCAGGACTGGATGCGCTGTGCGCGCCCGTGGATGCGTTCGCCGTCGGCGCCATGGGCCATCTCCATGCAATAGGCAAGCGCATTCCGGAAGACGTGCAGGTGGTGACGCGCTACGACGGCATCCGCGCGCGCACCGCGCAACCACCGCTCACCGCCGTGAACCTGCACCTTGAACGCGTCGCCGCGCTGGCCGTGGAACTGCTGTTCGCGCACCTGTCGGGCGATCGCAGCCAGCATGCCATTGCCGCGCCGGCACCTGAGTTGATGGTGCGCGCGTCGTCGGCAACGGCCTAGCCGCGCAGCAGCACCACCGCGCCCGATACCAGCGCAAACACCAGCACGCCCACGCGCAGCATGCGCTGGTTGATGCGCCGGTGGACCAGGTGGCTGGCCACCATGCCCGCCGCCAGCACGGGCAGCAGTTCCATCGCATAGACCACTTGCTCCATACCGAGACGGCCGCCGACGGCCAGCACCACGAGCGAAAGCGTCTCGCCCACCAGGAAGCACAGCGCCACCGTGGCACGCAGCGTCGCCACGGGCGCGTGCTGGTAAGCCAGCGCCAGCGGCGGCCCGCCGACACCGGTGGCGGTTTCGGTCACGCCCGTGATCAGCCCGGTGGAGGCGAAGGTCAGCCGGCCCGGCGTGAACGCCGGCGCCAGCAACGACACGAGCGCGGCGGCAATGGTGCTGCCGCCCACGATCATGTTGAGCCAGGCCATCGGCATCGCCACCAGCACCCACAGCCCGCCAAACGTGCCGGCCACGCGCCCCGCACTGATCCACCCCGCGCCGCCGAGGTCGATGGCGTGACGCTCGCGCCAGGCCACGTAGGCGTTGAGCGGCAGCATGGCGAGCAGCAGCGCGCCGGGCAGCATGTCCGGCGCCGCCAGCGCCAGCACCGGCACGACGATCAGCGCGAAGCCCATGCCGGTCGCGCCCTGGATCAGCGCGCCGGAGAACACCGCGACGCAGACACTGAACAACGTCATATCCATGGTCATGCTCCCGCCTGGCCAAAACGCGGCGTTTGCGCGTGGCGCGCGCGGTGCGCATCGGCGGGCTCGTGCAGCTTGCGGATCGGCGCGCCGGCAATGGTGTCGCCGGCCATCGCGCGGATATCGCGCATCAGCGCGCGCGCGTCCCAGTCCACCGGCCAGCCGTCCCACAAGCGCAGCCTGCCGTCGACGAACACCGCGCGGATCTGGTCGCGGCTGGCCAGGCGCACCAGTTCCCACGTCAGGTCCCACGAAGGCGTCAACTCCGGCACGTCGAGGTCGACCAGCAGGAAGTCGGCGCGCTTGCCGGCGGCAATCTCCCCGGTCACGGTGCCAAGGCCCGCGGCGTCGGCAGCATCGTGCGTCGCCATGTCGAGCCAGCGCCAGCCCGCCCCGCAGGAAGAATCGCCCACGCCGATGCCGAAGGCGTAGCGTTGCGCCGCTTCGGCATGGTCGAGCAGCCGGAAGCCGTCGCTGCGCGTGCCATCGGTGCCCAGCCCCAGCCGCACGCCGAACGTCGCCATGGCTTCGGCCGGCGCCACGGCATTGCCCTTCCACGCGCTCGCCACCGGGTTGTAGGCCACGGCGGCGCCGCTATCGGCCAGCAGGCGGATTTCATGCGGCGTGACCAGCGTGGCATGGGCCAGCAGCGCGGCCGGCCCCAGCGCGCCGACGGCCGCCAGGTGTTCGATCGGCCGGCGGCCACACGCATTGAGCGAACGCTCCACTGCCACCAGGTGCTCGTTCGCGTGCGTCTGGAAGACGCGGCCCGATTCCATGCACAGGTGATGGGCGTGGTGCAGCATGGCATCGCTCGCCACTTCGGGGATCGAGATCGCGAGCGACGGCGTCACCAGCGCATGGTGATCGTAGCGGCCGAGGTGGTCGACAGCGCGGCGCAGGATGGGACCGGCATCGAGCGTTTCGGCACCCGGCCTGTCATTGCAGATCAGGCCCAGCACGCAGCGGCCCCCTGCATCGGTCACCGCCCGCGCGATGGCGTCCAGCCCCGCGTCGCTGCGCGTGCCCGCATCGACCACCGTCGTGAAGCCGCCGCGCAGCGCCTCCAGCGCCGCGAGCTTTGACGACAGGTAGAGATGTTCGGCCTTGAGGCTGCCTTCCAGGGGCACCCAGACGCGCCGGAAGATCTCCGACGGTTCGCCGAAGACGAGCGACTTGCCGAACGATTGCGTCAGGTGGTGATGGGTGTCGATCATGCCCGGCATCAGCAGCATGCGCGGCAACGCCAGCGTCTTCAGCGACGGAAACTGCGCGGCAACGTCCTCGGAACGACCCACTGCCGTGAAGCGCCCACCTTCGACCACGGCCGCATGGTCGCGCACGGCACCGTGGCGCAAGAGCATCCATTCGGGTTGCAGGATATGCGGTTCGGCAAAGCTTGCCGGGTCCAGGGAAGGCGCCACGGCGCCGGGCCATGCAGGTTGGAATTCAGCTTGATAAGTCATACGGATTGACGGATACGGGTTCAGTGCGTGGCAGGTGCCACCTCGGCCACGCGCCGGGCGCCCGTGTGGAAGAACAGGAAATTGAGCAGGGCCGCGGTGAAGGCGCCCATCGCCACGCCATTGCCCAGCAGGATGCGCAGGTTGGCCGGCAGTGCGCCGTAGATGCCGGGCACGAGGATCGGCAGCAGGCCCGCCGCCAGCGCCACGGCCACCACGTACATATTGGCGTGGTCGCGCAGGTCGACGCGGCGCAGCACGTCGATGCCCATCGTGCCGACGATGCAGAACACCACCAGACCCGTGCCGCCGACCACCGCCTCGGGGATCGCGCTGATCAGCGCCGACACCGGCACCAGCAGCCCGAACGCGACCAGGATCGCACCCGACATCGCCGTGACATAGCGCGAGCGCACGCCGGTGGCGCGCACGATGCCGATGTTCTCGCCGCTGGTGATGATCAGCGACGTGCCGAACACACCGCCAAGCAGCGACGTCAGCGCATCGCCGCGGATCGTGCGCGGGACGTCGCGCTCGCCGTCGACGGGCCGGCCCACGGCATCGCTGATTGCCAGCGTCTGGCCGGTCGCCTCGACCATCGAGATCACGGCGAACACCATCAACGGGATGGCTGCGATGACATCGAACTGCGGCCAGCCGAACGGGAACGGCGTGGGCAACGCCAGCCACGGCGACATCGCCACCTGGCCGGTGTGGAACGCGCCGAGCGCCATCGCCGACAGCGCACCGCCCACCAGCCCGAGCAGGATTGCTAGCCGTGCGAGCGTGCCGCCGAACCAGCGTGACGCGGCAACGGTGCAGGCGATGGTCACGAAGGCCAGCAACAGGTTCAGCGGGTCGACCGCCGCGCCCGCCGCCGGGTGCCCGGCGATGAGCCGGCCGGAGACCTGCGCGAGGTTGATCGCCACGAGCAGCAGCATGGTCCCCACCACCACTGGCGGGAAATAGCGCAGGCAACGCCGGAACACCGGCAACGCGCAGAAATAGAACACGCCGGTCAGGATCACCGCGCCGGCCGCGGTCTGCACGCTGGTCTGCTGGGCGATCAGGATGAACAGCACGATGGGCGCGCCACCGGGCAGCATCACGAACGGCAGGCGCGCGCCGATGCCGCGCCGCCCCAGCGACTGCAGCAGCGTGCCGAGCCCGCAGACCACGAAGGTCGCGCTCAGCAACTGCACCGACAGCGCGGGCGCAAGGCCCAATGCCTTGCTCATCAGGAAGACCGCCGCGATCGGCGATGCGGCCATCACCAGCACGTGCTGGAGGCCGAAGACGAACAGCTGCCGCCAAGGCAGGCGTTCGTCCACGGGGGCGGGGGCGGTTTGGGACATGTCGTTTTGCTCCTCGATTTGGTGGGTCAGTCGTGCACCGGTGACCGTCTCGGGCGCTGTCTTGCGTGCATGCGCAATTCGCCACTTATTCTGACGTTTTTTCTTAACCAAAACGTTTTGGTTAATGTAATCGATGCTGGATGGAAGCGCAAGGAACGACTTCGCGAATTGGCGACAGCGGAATTGACGCCCGTGAATCGGCGCTGGGGTGGCGAAAAACCCATATCATGAAACTTTGGTTTCACACTTTCTTTTTTTTGACACCAAAGTTTCATTCACCTATATTTCTGAAACCGAAGTTTCATTCGGACCCGATCATGACCCCATCGTTGCAAGACAAGATCCTCGCGCTGAACGACCAGCTCACCGAAAGCGAACGCCGCCTGGCCGCCGTCACCCTGGAGTGCATCGGCAACCTGGCCGCCTATTCGGCGACGGAACTTGCGCAGAAAGCCGGCGTTTCGAAAGCGACGGCCGGGCGCTTCTTCCGCCGGCTGGGCTATGAGAACTTCAACGAGGTCCGCGCGCTGGTGCGCGACGAGGCAGACCGTGGTTCGCCGCTGTATGAACTCGCCGGCGTGCAGGCGCCTTCGGAGGAAGACCAGACGCCGCTGGCGTGCCATCTCTCCAACGACCTGCAGAACCTGGCGCAGACCTTTGACCGGCTGAACGTGGCCGACGTCGAACGCGCCATTGCGCTGTTCGCCGAGTCGAAGCGCGTCTTTATCGCGGGTTTCCGCAACGGCCGCGTTCTCGCGCAATACGCGTGGGCGCTGCTCACGCAGTTGCGCCCCGGCGTAACGCTGGCCCCCGGCGCGGGTCTGAACCTTGCCGAAGACCTGGCCGACCTCGGCGCGGGCGACGTGCTGCTGGTGATGGATTTCCGCCGTCGCGTGACGCTGCTGTGGCCGATGGTCGCGCACGCCAACCGCGTCGGCGCCAAGGTCGTGATCCTGACCGACCCCAGCGCCACGGACCTGCCCGCGCGCTCGCACGTGGTGCTTCGCTGCGTCAACCATGGCGCGGCGGTATTCGACTCCTACGTCGCCGCCGTCAGCCTGATCAACCACCTTTGCACGAACCTCGCGCTCGTCCTTGGCGACGCGGCGCGCGAGCGGCTTGAAGAAATCGAGTCGCTGCATGACCACTACGGCGATCTGCATCGCTAGCGGATCGCTGCCCCAACCCGAACCCAGGAGACTGTCTTGAACCATCCGCTCCCCAACCTGAAGCTGCAATGCGCGCTGAACCCGGCCGCCCGCCCCCGCACGCCATACGGCGCGCGCCAGCAGGCCGTGCTCGGCGGCGAGGCTTTTGCCCGCGCCGCCACGCAGATCCGCCGCTGGCCCGGTTACGCGCCGACGCCGCTGGTCGCGCTCGATGGCCTCGCCCGTGCGGCCGGTGTCGCGCGGATCCTCTACAAGGATGAAGGCGGCCGCTTCGGGCTGGGCAGCTTCAAGGCACTGGGCGGCGCCTACGCCGTCAGCCGCCTGCTGGTGCGCGAGATCGGCAGCCGGCTCGGCATCGCCAACGTATCGTTCGACGACCTGCTCGCGGGCCGCTACGCCGACACGGTGCGCGACATCACCGTGACCTGCGCGACCGACGGCAACCACGGCCGTTCGGTGGCCTGGGGCGCGCAGCGCTTCGGCTGCCAGTGCGTGATCTATATCCACGCCACCGTCAGCGAAGGCCGCAAGGAAGCCATCGAGCAATACGGCGCGCAGGTAGTCCGCACCGCGGGCAACTATGACGACTCCGTGCGCCAGGCTGCGCAAGACGCGGCACGGCTGGGCCGCTTTGTGGTGTCCGACACCTCCTACGAAGGCTATATGGAAGTGCCGAAGGACGTGATGCAGGGCTACGCCGTGATGGCCGATGAAGCGCTGCAGCAACTGCCGGCAGGCGAGCTTCCGACCCACGTATTCCTGCAAGGCGGCGTGGGCGGCCTGGCCGCCGCCGTCAGCGCGCATTTCTGGGAAGTGCTGGGCGACGCGCGCCCGCGCTTCATCGTGGTGGAACCGGACAAGGCGGCCTGCCTGTACGAAAGCGCGCGCGCCGGCAAGCCGGTGGCGGTGCATGGCGATCTCGACACGGTGATGGCCGGCCTGGCCTGCGGCGAGGTCTCGCTGCTGGCCTGGGAAATCCTGCATCCGGGCGCGCATGCGTTCCTGACCATCGACGATGACTCGGCACTGGACAGCGTGCGCCTGCTTGCTGACAGCCCTTATGGCGACGTCCCTGTGGTGGCCGGCGAATCGGCTGTCGCCGGCCTGGCCGGATGCCTTGGCGCCCTCGCCGATCCCACCACGCGCGACGCGCTCGGCCTCGATGCCAACAGCCGCGTGCTGGTGTTCGGCAGCGAAGGCGCCACCGATGTCGCGCTGTATGAACGTATCGTAGGCCGCCTGCCTGAAGATGTGCGGAACGTGAGGAAAGCAGCGTGATCCCGAACCACGACCTCCAGCAGACAGCGCGGATCGACCTGCCCCGCCTGCTGCGCCGGATTGCCGCACTCGGCGAAGTCGGCGCGATTGACGGCGGCGGCGTCTGCCGGCTCGCGCTGACCGACGAGGACCGCGCCGGGCGCGACCTCGTGCTGTCGTGGATGCGCGAACTGGGCCTCTCGGTCAGCGTCGACGGCATCGGCAACGTGGTCGGCGTGCGTGCCGGACAGGAAGACCTGCCACCCGTCATGACCGGTTCGCACATCGACACCGTGCGTACCGGCGGGCGCTACGACGGCAACCTGGGCGTGCTTGCGGGACTGGAAGTGATGGCCGCGCTCGACGATGCGTGCATAGTCACGCGCCGTCCGCTCGCGGTCGCCTTCTTCACCAACGAAGAAGGCGCGCGCTTCGCCCCCGACATGATGGGCAGCCTCGTCTATCAGGGCGACCTACCGCTGCAGCAGGCACTGGACACGCGCGGCATCGACGGCACCACGGTCGGCGACAACCTCGCCCGCATCGGCTATGCCGGCCCGGCGCCGGTTGGCTGCAACAGCGTGCATGCCTTTGTCGAACTGCATGTGGAACAGGGCCCGGTGCTGGAGCATGAGGAAGTCACCATTGGCGCCGTTACCGGTGTGCAAGGGATCCACTGGACCGAGTTCACCGTCGAAGGCACATCGAACCATGCCGGCACGACGCCGATGCGGCTGCGCCATGACGCGGGGCTGGTGGCCGCGCGCGTGGCCTGCTTCGTGCGCGACCTGTCGCGCGAACTGGGCGGCGCCCAGCTCGCGACGGTTGGACAGGTGCAGGTTTTCCCGAACCTCGTCAACGTCATTCCCAACCGCGCGGTGTTCACGGTGGACCTGCGCAATACCGACGGCGCGTTGCTTGCCGAAGCGGTGGCCCGCACGCTTGCCTACGCCAGCGAGGTGGCGAAGGCCGAGGGCGTGCGCCTGTCCCAACGCACGCTGGCCGATTTCGCGCCGGTGGCGTTCGACGATGGCATGGTCGCCCGCGTCGAGTCCATCGCGCGACAGCACGGCCACAGCGTGCGGCGCATGCCCAGCGGCGCCGGGCACGATGCGCAGATCCTGGCCCGCCTGTGCCCCGCCGGCATGATCTTCGTGCCAAGCGTGGCCGGCCTGTCGCACAACGTCGCCGAACTGACCCACGACCACGACATCGGTGCCGGCGCCGGCGTGCTGCTCGACCTGATGCTCGAACTGGCCGCCTGACGGCCGGACAAACTGACATTCACCGCATAACAGGAGACTCCCGCTCATGTCCCGCCTTGTCCATGTCGCCGCAGCGCAACTCGGCCCGATCCAGCGCAGCGACTCGCGCCGCGACGTCGTCGCGCGCCTGCTGGCGCACCTGCACCACGCCCATGAAATGGGCTGCCATCTCGTGGTGTTTCCCGAACTCGCGCTGACCACCTTCTTCCCGCGCTGGTTCATGGAAGACCCCGAGGAACTGAACGCCTTCTACGAACGCGAGATGCCCGGCCCCGAGACCCGCATCCTGTTCGACACTGCCGCCCGCCTGGGCATCGGCTTCTATCTCGGCTATGCGGAGCTGGCAGTCGAACAGGGCGTCGAGCGCCGCTACAACACCGCGATCCTGGTCGGCCGCGACGGCAAGATCATCGGCAAATACCGCAAGGTCCACCTGCCCGGCCATGACCAGCACGAACCGTGGCGTGCGTTCCAGCACCTGGAAAAGCGCTACTTCGAGCCGGGCGACGACTTCGGCGTCTGGCAAGGCTTCGGCGGCGTCATGGGCATGGCGCTGTGCAACGACCGCCGCTGGTCCGAGACCTACCGCGTGATGGGCCTGCAAGGCGCCGAGATGATCCTGCTCGGCTACAACACGCCCGTGCATAACCCGCCCGCGCCGGAGCACGACGACCTGTCGATGTTCCACAACCACCTGGTCATGCAGGCCGGCGCGTACCAGAACGGTACGTGGGTGGTCGGCGTGGCCAAGGGCGGCAAGGAAGAAGGCTGCGAGATGATCGGCGGCACCTGCATCATCGCGCCGTCCGGCGAGATCGTCGCGGCGTGCTCGACCAAGGGCGACGAACTGGCCATCGCACGCTGCGACCTGGACCTGTGCCAGTCGTACAAGAGCACCACCTTCAATTTCGACCGGCACCGCCGCCCCGAGGCCTACGGCCGCATCACCAGCCAGCGCGGCGCCACGCCGCCGCAAGCCATGGCCGCATGAAGAAGCGCTAGCCGCCCCCTTCCCCCGACCCATAAAAAAACCACGATGCAGGCGCTTCCGGGCGCCCGCAGGGGGGCGTTTTTGTCTCACCAAATCCAAAGGAGGAACATAGTGAGCGATTCCCTGCATTCCGCGCAGACGCTGCGCAACCCGGCCACGACCACGGCGACGACGGACACGATGGATGCGTACGACAACACGCTCTACCGCAAGGTGGCCTGGCGGCTGCTGCCGTTCCTGATGGCCTGCTATATCGCGGCCTTCCTGGACCGCGTCAATGTCGGCTTCGCCAAGCTCCAGATGCTGGACCAGCTGAACTTCAGCGACACGGTCTATGGCCTGGGCGCGGGCATCTTCTTTATCGGCTACTTCCTGTTCGAAGTGCCGAGCAACGTGCTGATGCACCGCATCGGCGCGAAGAAGACGCTCGCGCGCATCATGATCCTGTGGGCCTGCATCTCCGCCGCCATGGCGCTGACCCAGACGCCGACGCAGTTCTATATCCTGCGCTTCCTGCTTGGCGCCGCCGAGGCCGGCTTCTACCCGGGCATCATCCTGTACCTGACCTACTGGTTCCCGTCGCACCGCCGCGGCCAGGTCATCGCCGTGTTCATGACGGCGGTGCCGTTCGCCGGCATCCTCGGCGGCCCGCTGTCTGGCTGGATCATGGAATCGCTGCATGACCATCACGGCTTCGCCGGCTGGCAGTGGATGTTCCTGATCGAAGCGATTCCGTCGATCGTGCTAGGCCTGGCCGTGCTCTGGTATCTCGACGACCGCATCACTGACGCCAGCTGGCTGAGCACAGCCGAGAAGAACCGGCTTGCGCACAACATTGCAGCGGAGAAGACCACCAAGGTCGAGCACGTGTCGCTGCTGAAGCTGTTCCGCGACCGTCGCGTGATCCATATGGCGCTGATCTGCTATTGCACGGTGTCCAGCCTGTCGGGCCTGGCCTTCTGGATTCCGTCGGTGATCCGCTCCACGGGCGTGGTCTCGCTGCTGGATGTCGGGCTGCTGACCGCGATCCCGAACGCTTGCGCGGTCGTGTCGATGATCCTGGTGTGCCGCCATTCGGACCGTACCCGCGAGCGCCGCTGGCATATGGTCATCCCGTTCCTGGTCGGCGGCGCCGGCCTGGCGCTCAGCACGCTGTTCAGCCACAACCCGACGCTCGCGGTGGCCATGCTGTCCGTCGCCGCCGCAGGCTGCATGGTTTGCTCGCCGCTGTTCTGGAGCCTGCCGACCGCGTTCCTCGAAGGCCGCAGCGCGGCGGCCGGGATTGCGGCGATCAACGCCTTCGCCGGACTTGCCGCATTCGCCAGTCCGTATGCGATCGGCTGGATCAAGGACCTGACCGGATCGACCGACTGGGGCATGTACTTCCTCGCCTCCTTCACCGTGATCGGCGCGCTGCTGGTGCTGCGCGTGCCGGCCACGCTGGTCAACCGTTGATTGCACAAGACCTCCCACCATGATTGATCAGACTACAAGCAACCCCGGTGAACTCAGCGACGTCACCGCGCTGACGGGCGAGCTGGTGCGCATCCCCAGCCTCTCCGGCCGGGAAGGCGATGTGGCCGCGCTGCTGGCGCACCGCATGACGGAAGCCGGCTTCACCTCGGTGACCACGGATCGCAATGGCAGCGTGCTTGGCTATATCGGCCCCGAAGACGCCGAGGTCGCCCTGCTCTTCGACGGGCACATGGATGTCGTGCCCGTGACGGGACAGTGGCGCTTCGACCCGTTCGGCGGCACCGTCCACGACGGCCGGCTCTATGGACGCGGCAGCACCGACATGAAGGGCGGCATTGCCGCGGCCATCTGCGGCGTGGCGGCCGCCGCGCGCGAACGTCCGCTGCGCCGGCGCATTGCCGTCTCCGCGAGCGTGCTCGAGGAAGTCATCGAGGGACACGCGCTGTCCACCGTGCTCGATCGCTGCCAGCCCGCGGCGGTCGTGATCTGCGAGCCCTCGCAGCTGCAGGTCAAGCGCGGACAGAAAGGCCGGCTCGAGATCCTGCTGACAATCCACGGCAAACCCGCGCACGCGGCCACGCCGCATCTCGGCGTGAACCCGCTGCATGCCGCCGCGCGGGCGCTTGACGCGCTGGAAGGACTGCGCCTGCCGACCGATCCGGTGCTCGGCCCCGCGTTGCTGGTGCCGACGGATATCGTGTCGTCGCCCTACCCGTCGATCTCGATGATCCCGACATCCACGACGATCCGCTTCGACCGCCGCACGCTCGACGGCGAAACGCGCGAGGACGTGCTGGGCGAGATCGACGCCTGCCTGCGCACCGCCGGCCTGCATGATTTCACGCTGACCGTGTCGGACGATGAGGTCCGCACCTTCACCGGCGAATCGGCGCGGCCAACGCGCTGGCTGCCGGCGTGGCACCAGCCGGACAACGCGCCGCTGGTGCAGGTTGCAGTGCGGGCCATCGAGCAGGCCGGCCGCACGCCGCAAGTCGGGACCTGGGCCTTCTGCACCAACGGTTCCGAATCCGCGGGACGTCGCCAGATCCCGACCATCGGGCTGGGGCCTGGATGCGAGGAAGATGCGCACACCATCGATGAATCGATCGCGCTGGAGCAGCTGGAAGGCGCTCGGGAGATCTACCGCAACCTCGTGCTGGCGATGGCGTGACCGGCCGGCCCGAGGTCATTCGCCAGATGAACACGGCCGACCTTTCGTCGGCCTTTTGAAAAGCCCCCTGGCGCGGGTGGCTGCGAGATGCCGAAGGCCTGTCGCAGGAGGACGGCGCCTGCGCGGCCATTGTTCTGCGGCTGCCGGCACCGAGCCTCACCCTGTCCATCCCGATCCATTCGCGCCCTGCCGAGCCTCCGATCGGGCTAAGCGCCTAAAGCCTGGGCAAGTCCGCGATCAGCTCAAGAGCGCCGTCGTAATCGAAATTATCGACAACCGACACCAGCTTGCCTGTTGCCGATTCGAGCTCACTTCCCTTCACCGTGTCAGCCAACTCCTTAACGATGCCTCCGGCACGGGAATCGCTGGCTTCGAGCAAGACCTTCAGGCTTTCCAGCAATTCGGACACCCGCCTTGCATCAAACGGCTGGCCGGAAGCTTCCGTCCCACGTGCGCCGGCCAGGCGGTCCAGCCCCGCCAGCACTGGCTGCAGTTCGGCCAGGACATGCGCCAACCGTTCCGCGATCACGGGTTCGCTGCCTGCGTCCATGCAGCTTTGCTCCAGCAGAGCCGCCGCAGCTTGTACGCGTTTGGCTCCGATGTTGCCAGCGGTTCCCTTGAGCGTGTGCGCCACTCTTGTGGCGGCAGCCGGGTCCGCCTCGGTACGCGCCGCCGAAAAGATCTTCGCGAAGTCGCGCTGGCTGTCACGGAATCTGAGAAGCTGCTTGCGATACAGCGGTTCGTTGTCCATGGTGGTCGCGAGTCCGACGCGTGTATCGATTCCCGGCAGGCTCGCCAACTCTGCGCAGGCCGTCAGTACCGGCGAAGCCGGCACCGGACTCCCCCGGTCTGCGTTGGGGCTGGCCGGAGTCACCCAGCGCGCGATCGTGTCAAACATCTCGGCGATCTTGAGTGGCTTGGCAATATGGTCGTTCATCCCCGCTTCCCGAACTTTCTCGCGGTCGCCGACCATGGCGTTGGCCGTCATGGCGACGATCGGGAGATGCTTCCAGGATGGGTGTTTGCGGATTTCCCGGGTCGCCGTGTAGCCATCCATGACGGGCATCTGGCAGTCCATCAGGATGCCGTCAAAGCGGGTATCGAGCCCGAGGATCTCCAGCGCCTCCTGACCATTGTTCGCCAGCACCGCGTCGATGCCGGCATTGGCCAGCAGTTCGAGCACCAGTTCCTGGTTCATCTCGTTGTCCTCGACCAGAAGCAGTCGCGCCCCCCTCAGCTTGTCCATCGCCCCCTGGCGAATGTCCGCCTTCTCGTGTGCCCGCGTTTCGGTCACGAAGCCCTTGTCCAGTGCCTGGCCGATGGCTTCGAGGAGCGTCGACGGCGTCACCGGCTTGGCGAGAAAGTGCCGAAGCTCGACGCCACGCATTTCGGCTTCTGACAGCGCTTCCTCGCGACCATAAGCCGTGACCATGATCACCGCGGGAGAATTGGGCGGGACATCCTTCTGAAGCTTGCCGACGGTCTGGATTCCATCCATGACCGGCATCTTCCAATCCATCAGGGTGAGATCGTAGGGACACGCATTCGCCGCAGCTTGCCTGATCATGCGCAGCGCCTGGGCACCGTCGCTGGCCACATCGGCCTCCAGGCCAAAACTGCGGACCATGGTGGACAGGATCTCGCGGGCCGAAGCGTTGTCATCCACGACCAGCAACCGCGCCCCCTTCAATTCCTCGGCCCGGAACATCCGGCGCGGCATCGGTTCGGCCTGCATCTCGAAGCGGGCAAGGAAGTGGAACGTGGAACCCCGGCCGGGTTCGCTTTCCACCCAGATGCGCCCGCCCATCATTTCCACCAGGTTCCTGGAGATGGTCAGGCCCAGACCGCTGCCGCCGTACTTTCGGGTCGTCGAGGCATCGGCTTGACTGAACGACTTGAACATCTTTGCGCACTGCTCCGGCGTCATGCCGATCCCGGTATCCCTGACCCAGAAATGCAGTTCGATATTGGCACCCTCTTGCGCCACCTTCTCGATGCCGATCACGACCTCCCCGGCTTCCGTGAATTTCACGGCGTTGTTCCCGAGGTTGGTCAGCACCTGGCCCAGGCGCAGCGGGTCGCCGATCAGCGCCGTGGGCACATCAAGTGCGGCACTGAACAGCAATTCAAGCCCCTTGTCTTCGGCCTTCATGCCCACCAGGTTGGCCAGGTTCTCCATGACGTCTTCCAGACGAAACTCGACGCTTTCCATGGACATCTTGCCGGCTTCGATCTTGGAAAAATCCAGGATATCGTTAATGATGCCAAGCAGGTTCTCGGCGGCGCGGTTCACCTTTTCGATGTAACTGCGCTGTTTCTTGTCGAGCTTGGTTTCCAGCGCCAGTTGTGACATGCCGATAATGGCATTCATCGGCGTGCGTATTTCATGGCTCATATTGGCCAGGAAATCGCTCTTGGCCCGAGTGGCCTCTTCGGCCAGCTCCTTGGCACGCAGGATCTCGGCTTCGGCCTGCTTGCGCTCCGAGATATCCACGATCCAGCCCAGGATGCCCTCTTCGCCGTCGTACACGATCGGCAGGTACGTGACCAGCATGTCGCGGGGCTCGTCATTTCGATCGAACATCCGGGTTTCCCTGTTCTGCACAATGCCGTCGCGCTTGAGCATGTCGACCAGTGCGTCGCGGTCCCCAGGGTTCACGTAGAGCTGTGGCGATGCCTCTCCGGCCTTCGCGCCAAACGTCTCGATGAACTTTGGATTGGCGAACCGGATGCACCCCTGAGTGGAGAACGCGATATTGACGGGGCTGGTATCGAGGATGTTCTGAAGCCGTTCACGCTCGTCGGCAATCGCCTTGTGCACGGCCTTGCGTTCCGTGATGTCGCGAAAGACGATAACCGTCCCGGTCAGCACAGCGTCCTTGAAAACCGGCGTGGTCGAGTATTCCGCCGGAAAAGCGACGCCATGCTTGCGCCACAGCACTGCGTCGTCAACCGTACGCGGCTTTCCGTCCCGAGACGTGAGGTACAGCGCGCAGTCTTCGCGGGGAAGAACCCTGCCATCGTGGCGGGAATGATGAACCAGGGCATGCATTTCCGCGCCGATCAGTTCTTCAACGGCGTAGCCGAGCATTTGGCCGGCCGAGTGGTTGGCGAAGGTCACGGAACCGCTCTCGTCCATGCCAACGATGCCGTCGTTCACGGATTCCAGAATCAGGCGACTCCGCTCTTCGAGGATGGCCAAGGTTTCGGCGGTGTCCTTGAGCGATTCGCGCTGCGCTTCCAGTTCCTCGGTCTGCTCCTCCAACAGTGCTGCCTGTTGCTCCATGTGCCGGGCCTGGCGTTGAGTGTCCTCGAGCAGTTGCTGCGTCCTGGCGCTGCGCTCCTGGATTTCGAGGCTCATGGCGAGGATGGGCATCAAGCCATCCAGTAGCGCTTGCCCGTCGGCGCCTATCGCTTCCAGGGTTGCCAGTTCGACTACACCCAACAGGCGCTCGGCGCTTAGCACCGGCAACACGGTGATTTCCCTGGGAACCGCCTCACCCAACGCCGAACCGATCCGGACATAGTCAGCCGGCGGGCGCGTGATGACGATCGGCTGACGCTCCATGGCACATTGGCCCACCAGTCCCTGGCCAAGGTCGAAATACTGGTCGATGTCTTTCAGCTCCCGGCAGGCATACCCTCCCAACCGGCGAAGTTGCCGCCGCTCGTCATCGTAGACATAGAAGACGCCATGCCCGACATGCAGTAGCGCCGCAATGCTCGACAGGAATTTCTGCGCCAGTTCGGTAAAGGACCGAGCTGACTGGAGTTCGGACTGGATCGCCGCCTGATGGCTCTTGAGCCAGCGCTGCACTTCCATCTGACGCGCCTCGACTTGCAGGACCGCGATGGAACGGGCGAGATCACCCATTTCGTTCGCCTGATCCGTGTAAGGAACCGAAACATTCAGGTTGCCCGACGCCAGCTGCTCGACCGTCGAACGCAAATCATCCGTGGGTCGATGGATCGAGCGCCAGATGACCCAACCGATGCCTGCACCGAATCCCAAGCCGGCAACCAGCAGTGCCACGGTTGACCGCAGGCCATGCCGGAGGATTTCCTGCGACTGGCGCGCGGAACTCTGCGCTCCCGCTTCCTTGACTTGTCCGACCTCGGCAAGCAGATCGTCTGCGGCCGACCCGGTCTGCTGGAATTCGCGCGAAGACAGGATCGCTACCGCCGCATCCAGATTGCCGGATTTCGCCGCGATCATCACCTTGTCGGCACCCATCCGATAAGCGGAAAATGCTTCCCGGAACCTGGCCAGGCGTGCCTGATTCTCTGACCGGAAAATGCGCCCGGCTGCATCGTCCACGCTTTTGCGCATGCTCGCTTCGGCAGCCTCCATCTGCTTGATTGCCCGCTCCTGATCCACCTCGGTCGGTGCCAGCACCGCTTGCCGCAAGGCTCGCCCCAGTTCCGCGAAATGGACCCGCGCCTCCTTGAGATGGGACAGGCCGACAAACTCCTTCTCGTAGAGAATCTGGACGTTCTGATCGATTCGCAAGAGATTGGCGAGACTGAAAACCCCGATCACCCCGACTATGGCCAATAGCCCGGATAAGCCCAACGCCAGCTTGCGCCCCAAGGATTGCCGCTCGAGGGCAGCGATGAAGGTCTTCATATACTTCGCTCCGATGGCCACCGCCAGGTCGTTATCCTTCGTCTACTGGTCGGCATCCGAATCCGCGTAGCGCAGGGCAATCGCCAGGAACTCGTCCTGAATCGCCTCGAATGCATCCACGACGTCCGGATCGAAATGGCTGCCGCGTCCCGAAGCAATAATGGTCACCGCTCTTTCGTGCGGCATGGCGTCCTTATAGACCCGTTGACTGATCAAGGCGTCGTAGACGTCAGCCACCGCCATCAGGCGCGCGGAGACAGGGATGTCGTCCCCGGCAAGACCCTCCGGATACCCGGACCCGTCCCACTTTTCGTGGTGGGAGTAGGCGATTTCCTTGGCCACGCTGAGAAACTCGACATCGGTGCCAAGCGCCCGCTCGGCGTGCTCGATGGCGTCGCGTCCGAGCGTGGTATGGGTTTTCATGATCTCGAATTCATGCGGCTCCAGGCGCCCCGGCTTCAGGAGAATATGGTCCGGAATCCCGACTTTGCCAATATCATGCAATGGAGCCGACTTGAACAGCATGTCGATATTCCGATCGGACAGGTATTGGTCGGTCAGGTATTGGAAGAAGCGCGGATGCATCTGAAGCTTCTTGGCCAATGCCTTGATGTAGTGCTGGGTGCGGCGGATATGGTTGCCGGTTTCATTGTCACGGGTCTCCGCCAGCGATGCCATCGCCAGGATGGTCACATCCTGGATTGCGATCACTTCCTGCGTCCGCTTGGCCACCAGCCGCTCCAGGTAGCCATTCTCGTCCCGCAGAAAATCTTGCGCCGCCTTGTTTTCGAGCTGCGTTTGCACGCGGGCCAGGACGATGGGCGGGCTGATGGGCTTGGTGATGTAATCCGCCCCGCCCATCTCCAGTCCCGCTTTCTCGTCCTCGACGCCGGTCATGGCGGTGAGGAAGATAATGGGAATGTTCCGGGTTCCCGGATCGGCCTTGAGCTCCCTGCAGACGTCGTAGCCGGAAAGGCCGGGCATCATGATGTCCAGCAGGATGAGATCCGGTGGGTCGTTCCCCCGCACAATCTTCAGTGCCTTGTCGCCATTGTTGGCCAGTTTGACCTTGTATTTTTCTTCAAGCAGGCCTGCCATCAGGGAAAGATTGTCGGGCGTGTCATCCACGACGAGGACCGTCTGTTTGTGGTCAAACTCGAATGCGTCTGTCATGTTATTCCTCCGGCGATGTAGAACATCCGAAAGCTTTGGCCGCGTTCATATGAGATGCCGCTTAAACCCTTGGGAATCCAGTCGAGTCCATAGTCGGGACATGGGGCGGGGGACGGTTGTCAATGCAGGGCGTTTCATTATTGGCACCACCATCCGTTTGCAGCCTTAAGTCACCCAGGCAGGATCACTGCCGCAGCCCATCTTAGTTTGCGAAATTTGCAAACTCAACGAAGCAAGCGTCAGTTGTGCGGCCGCAACGCGCCCTGCATGCGCCGCGTGGCGCCCTTCTTCGTTGGCGACGGCTCTGGCAGTGCAAAGAAAATGCCCCTCGGCGCGGGAACCACTCCGAGGGGCTGAAGGCCTATAGGCAGGAGGAGATCCAGCGCCTACATGGCTAGTGTACGGACCCCCGCGCATGGACTGCATCCCCCAAGTGGGTCAGACCGCGGCGGCGTCCTGGCGCGGCTATGCCTGGCCTGATGCACGCGCACGCCAGCCAGCGCCGGCTGCCGGCAGCATTCGCGCTCATCGACGACCTTGCCGGGGATGGTCAGCTTGCCCGGATAGTCGTAGGCGTACAACGCGTGCGCCGTGTTCGAGGCCTGGTCGAGTTCATAGATGGTGACCCGCTCCTTCTCGAATTCCCGGTAGAGCTGGCCCCAGCTCGCCGCCACGTTGGCGCCGAAGCGGAAGCGCGGAATCATCTGCAGGTAGCGGACTTCCAGCACATCGCCGGGCTTCGCGTCCTCGATGTAGATCGGCCCGGTCATGATGTGGACGCCAGGATTGCGGTCGTCATGCGGGACCTTGTTGCAGATCTCGCGGATGGCGGCATCCATCATCAGGTCGGGTGCGTCGCCGGCGTGATGGGTCACGGCCTCGGCGCGGATGAAATCGCCGCTTTTCACGGTCAGGGCGGGCGCCCGGCGGCTCATGTCCGGGCAAGAAGCCCCGGGTACCGCGCTGCATGTTTCCCGGCGCCGCACGTGGTTCCATACTAGGAACACCGCCCGCCGCACCGGTAGGCCGAGACGCCCCAAACTCTTGTGCTGGCGCGTACTAGGGTAAACCTGCGCGCATTCAACGCGTCCCGGCAGCCTTTGCCGGTGCGCAGCAACGCTGGATATCGATGGCTCGGCCCAGGCATGCAGGCAGCCCCGGCTGGCTCTTGCACAAGAGGCGCGCGGCCGGGCCGGCATACGTGAACCGCTGTCCGACCATGCACAGTTCGGCCGCGGCGCTGTCATTCAGCAGCATGTTGTCGAACGGCCTGCCGACCTCGGCATAGCCGCACGCAAGCATGGCGCGCTTGACACCTTCGCTGTCGGTATCGGCGCGGCTCCAGTAGGAATAAGCGGGAGGCGCCGACGCGTGCCGACTGACCTTGGCCGGATCGAAATCCGGGTCCGAGCCGAAGGTCTTGCCGCGCGGCGCGCTGGCGCACGCGGGCAACTCCGGGTTATCGGCACACAGGATGCGCCGGTCCTGGTAAAGGAACCCTTTGTCCAGCATGCAAAGCTCCGCGCGGGCCTGGGCGTTGGTCGTCATCATGGTCTTGTCGACATACGCCGGATCCGCATAGCCGCAGCCAAGCATGGCGCTGCGCACGCCCTGCTCGCTCACGCCCGGTTTGGCCCACAGCTTGTACAGCGGCGGGGGCGGCTGGAACGGCCGCGTGGTGCAGGCCGTCAGGGCAAGAACGATGGCGGCGAACCCCGCAAGCCGGAGGGCGTTCGCATGGCGATGCAATGAGGGTTTCGACATATTGTTGGCAGCCGGAGTCCCGGCGGTCCGGTCACTCCAGGTTTGATCGGATGGCGCGACTTCGCCCTTCAGGGAGGGAAAGGATAGCGCGGACGCCGCAGGCGTCCTTTGTACCCCCTCCCCGGGCCTGCAGGCGCCCGAACGGCAGCACCCGAGGTTGTTGGCAAAATAATACAAAGCCTACGTAGCATTTGACGTAAGACCCGATTGACAAGACAATCGCGGCCGCGCTGCTGCTTCACTGCCGGTGCACCCCTGCTGATGCCGGGTTGCCCGTCGCACAGTCGCTTTGTGCCCTTTCCGCACCGGTGTCAATCATCCCCGAGGCTGACAGACACCCTTCGCTGCAATCGCTGAGACATGGTTTCGGGGGAAACCGGATCACCGCGGCGGGGCGATGAGTCTACCTCCTGTCATGACCTGCTTCGCCTGAAGATGTTGTGACGTGCAACGCGTAAAACAATACAAAATGGCGGAAGTCGGGTCCGGCAAATCATCGCGCCTCTATCTTTCGGTGCGAGTCAAGTTTGCGATTGCCTTTGGCGTGGCGGTCGGCTGGACCGCCTTCTCCGTGTGGGCGGCGCAAGACTGGCTGACATCGCTTGGGTCCCACATCGGCATGGCGGCCGCCTGGGTGATCATCGGCGGTATCGCCATTGTCCCGGGCTTCATGAATGCCTTCCTGATCGGCAGCCTGACCATGGACCGGCGTCCGATGCGCCGCCACCTGGACACCTACCCGCCGCTGACGATCCTGATCGCTGCCTATAACGAGGAAGCCTCGATCCTGGACACGATTGCCAGCATCGATCGCCAGAAGTATCCGGCACCGCTGCAGGTCATCGTCATCAACGACGGCTCCCGCGACCAGACCGCTACGCTGGTGCGCGAAGCCGAAGCCACGTATCCGTGGCTGCGCCTGCTCGACATGCCGAAGAATGGCGGCAAGGCCAAGGCGTTGAACGAAGGGCTGAAGCTGGCCACGAACCAGCTGGTCGTGACCATCGACGCGGACTCCTACCTGCATCGCCAGGCGCTGACCAGTATTGTCGAGCGCTACCACCTGGACCCGCCCGACACCCGCGCCGTAGCCGGCAAGATCCTGGTGCGCAATTCGCGCCGGAACTGGCTGACGCGCTGCCAGGAATGGGATTACTTCCAGGGCATCGCGGCCATCAAGCGCATGCAGTCGCTGTACCACGGCACGCTGGTCGCGCAGGGCGCCTTCTCGATCTACAACCGCGAGGCCCTCAATGAAGTTGGTGGCTGGGAGGACTGCGTGGGCGAGGATATCGTGCTGACGTGGGCCCTGCTCAAGGCCGGCTACCGAGTAGGCCACTGCGAGGACGCCTGTATTTTCACGAACGTCCCCGAGAACGTCGGCCAGTTCGTGCGCCAGCGCCAGCGATGGGCGCGCGGCATGATGGAAGCGTTCCGCCAGCACCCCGACATCCTGCTGGTACCGCGCCTGTCGACGTTCTTCGTCTACTGGAACCTTTTGTTTCCGTGGCTGGACCTGGCGTTCACGCTGTGCTTCGTCCCCGGAATCGTGCTGGCCCTGTTCGGTTACCACTGGATCGCCGGGCCCATGACGCTCGCGCTGCTGCCGCTTGCGGTGCTGATGAGCTACCTGATGTTCTCGATCGAGAAAGAAATGTTCGATCGCCTGGGCCTGAAGGTAAGGCGCAACCGCCTTGGCCTGTGCATGTACATGCTTTTCTACAGCCTGCTGCTGCAACCCGCCAGCGTGCTGGGCTATATCGACGAGATTTTCAAGACCAGAAAGACCTGGGGTACCAAGTGAAACGCAGCGCATTCGCGATTCTGAACACGGTGCTGGCGTTGCTGTTCACCAAGGCGGCGCTGGCTGAGGAAGAAAAAGTCCTCGATCAGGGCATCGGCCCCGAATTCCTCGCCAGCTACGATAGCGAGAAGTTCTCGATCCACAAGGTGTCGCTCGAATACCTGCCGAGCATGTCGCACGCCGACAACCTGTTCGGCGTACGCGCGAGCGACTATCGCTACCAGCAGGACGACTGGACCCGCCACGGCCAGAAGATCAGCGTGCTCGGGCGCCAACTGGACCCCGCCACGCTGAACGGCTGGAACCTGGAGGGCGGTGTCTTCACGCAGGGCGGCCACACGCTGGCGACCGTCGACGGCAACTACCGGCTGTCGCTGGCCAAGCGCACCTCGCTCGAGGTCTTCGTCAACCGGGACTGGGTGGAAACGCAGACCGCACTGGATCGCGGCGTCAGCTACACGTTTGCCGGCCTGGCGCTGGACCAGGGCATCGGGCCGCACGTCACGCTGGTGGGCGTGGCGGGCCAGCAGTATTTCTCCGATGGCAACCGCCGCGACCATGGCCGCGTGCGCATCATCTACCAGCCGCTGCTCGATCTGGGCCTGACACTGCAGGCGCGTTACCGGGCCTATCACAGCTCGCAGGAAGATGTCGGCCGCGCCTACTTCAACCCGGATCACTACGCCGAAGGCATGCTGGCGATCGGCTGGCGCCAGCGCTACAAGGGCTGGACCGGACTGCTGGTCGCGGGGCTGGGCCGGGAAAAGGTCGCCGATGCCACGCAGCAGCCGACACGGCTGTTTGAAGTCGGGCTGCAGAGCCCGGTCCGCGGCGCGCAGTCGCTGCGCCTGCGTGCAGGCTACAACCGCAGCGCCTCGTTCAACGGGCCGAACTACCACTACCGCTACGCCCTGGGCGAGTGGATCATTCGCTTCTGAGCAGGCTGCCCTGGCGCTCGCGCCAGGCCTCATAAAGATCCGGGCCCTTGTCGCGCGCGGGCACATAGGCCAGCTTCATCTCGCGCAATTCAGGCGGCCGCGCCAGTTCGACATAGCCGCGTTCCGCGGACAGGTCATAAGGCGCGCCGTCTTCGTTGGAATAGGCGTAGTAGACCGCCCCGACGCCGGCCAGGTACATCGCCGTCAGGCACATCGGGCACGGATGGCCGCTGGCGTACACCGTGCAACCGGTCAGGTCCGGCTTGCCGAGAGCCCGGCTGGCAGCGCGCACGGCCTGCATCTCCGCATGCGCGCTCGGGTCGCAGGTGGCGTCCACCTCGTTGACCGCTCGCGCCACCACCTCTCCATCCTTGACAACCACGGCGCCGAAGGGCCAGGTATTGCGCTCGCGCACGTTCTCCATGGCAAGGCGGATGGAGTCGATCAGATAGGTCTCCGTGTCAGACACGCGTTGTCTCCCGTCAATAGCCTGGCCCCGGCAGGTGACTGGAAAGGGGCCTGCCGACTATAGGACAGTGCGGGCCAGCGGCGTGCGCCGGGTTGTTATACGGCGTATTCGATTCGCCGCGATCAGCGCGACCTCATTGCCTGCCCCATGAACGCCTCGATCTGCGGCAGCGTCACATAGCCATTGCGCTGTGCGTCGATCTGGTCGAAGTGCTGCGCGACCCTCGGCATGCCGGCGGCGGCCTGCTCGCGCGTGAGCTTGCCGTCATGCGTGGTATTGGCACTGGCAAAGCGCGCCTGCAATTGCTGCATCGCACGCTCCATACGCGGACCGGCGGCGGGCATTGGCGCGCTTTGGGCAAACGCCCCCGCGCAAGCCATGCACAGGGCGAGCACTGCAATCATCTTCTTCATCATGTTTTCTCCGTAAAGGACGGCCGGGCCTTGCCGGCGAGCGTTGAACGTTGGCCAGTGCGGCGGCAACGGACCGAACTATAGGGGGCCATCGCGCGCCTGTCGCCATGGAAGACATGTCGCGGTATTTCACGGCTCGGCGCGCCCGCGGGCATGACACATGGCGAAATATTTGATGCATGGCGCCCGGCGCTGCCGCCCACTACATTGGCCTCACCGACGCAGCGATGCGGCTCCGCAAAGCCAGGCGTCCCCCGCCCCCAAACAGGACGATCATGCACAACCTCCACAAGCTCACCCTCCTCGCCACGGCCTTCGTCGTGTCGGTCTCTCTGGTCGAGGCCTTCTTCCTGGCACGCAAGGCACGCCGGCAAGGCAAGGCCTATCCCTGGCATGAAATGGGACTGTCGCTGGTCGACATGATCGGCCGCAAGCTGATGGTCCTGCTGCCGCTGTCGCTGGCCACGCCGATCTTCGCCTTCGCCTGGGACCACCGCCTGTTCACCGTCGAGATCAACAGCGTGCTGGCCGTGCTGCTGCTCTTCATCGGCCAGGAGTTCTGCTACTACTGGTACCACCGCGCGTCGCACCGCATCCGCTTCTTCTGGGCGACGCACGCGGTGCACCACTCGCCGAACGAACTGACGCTTGGCACCGCGTATCGCCTGGGCTGGACCGGCAAGCTCACCGGCACCGCGATCTTCTTCACGCCGCTGGTTCTCCTTGGTGTGCGTCCTGAAGTCGTGCTGGCCACGCTGAGCCTGAACCTGCTGTACCAGTTCTGGCTGCACACCACCTGGATCCCCAAGCTCGGCTGGTTCGAATATGTGTTCAACACCCCGTCGGCGCACCGCGTGCACCATGCCTCGAATGTCGATTACCTCGATGCCAACTATGGCGGCGTGCTGATCGTCTTCGACCGCCTGTTCGGCACCTATGTGGAAGAGCGCGAAGACGAGCCGTGCCGCTTCGGCCTGGTCCACCCGACCACCACGCATAACCCGCTGGTCAACCAGTTCGAGCACTGGGTCAGCCTGGGCCAGGACATGAGGAAATCGGGCAGCGTGATGCATGCGATCGGCTACCTGACGATGCCGCCGGGCTGGGCACCGGATGGAAAGGGGCAGACGACGGAAGCGCTGCGCCGGCAGCAAGCCGACGAGCGGCTGGTGGCGAGCGTGCGGTAACGGAAGCGGGTGGGAAAAACAGAACGGGCAGCCTGAGCTGCCCGTTCTGTTTGCGGGAACCCCCGCCCCTCAGTCCCGCGCAGCGCGCGCAAAGGCCTCGCGCGCGGTCACCCGGCCGACATAGTCCTGGATCACCTTGCTCTCCCCCACAAGTGGCGCCCCGAATCTGCCCGCCCAGGCCAGCGACGCCCCGAGATAGACGTCCGCGGCACTGAACGCCGCGCCAAGCACGAACGGCCCGGGTGTCAGGGCCTTTTCGATGGTGGCGATGACATCGTCGTAATCGCCCCAGCCAACCGCCTGCCTGGACAGCGGCGCATCCTTGCGCATCATGCGGTCCGTCAGCGCGGGCTCGAAGCAACTGCCACAGAAGAACAGCCACCGCAGGACAGTCCCGCGTGCGGAAGCCCCCGGCGGCGGCATCAGCCCGGCCTGCGGAAAGGCGTCCGCCAGCCAGGCGATGATCGCGCCGTTCTCGGTCAGAACCGTGCCGTCATCCAGCACCAGCGTCGGGATCTTTCCCATCGGATTGATGGCGAGGAATTCCGGCGACCGGCTCTCCCCTTTGGTGAAATCGATGTGCTGCAACTGGTAGTCAGCCCCGACCTCCTCCAGCATCCAGCGCGCTACCGACGCGCGGCTCTGGGGGTTGTAGTAGAGCGTCATGGTCATACCGTTCTCCTGCTGGTTGTCGGGTCAGGTAATGCAACCGCAGCAGGATAGCACCCTGCACTACGCAGGTGGATCCAGCCGCCGCAGCGCCTCGGCCAGGCGCCGGACACCCTCGACGATGGCCTCGCGCTCCAGCAACGCGTAGCCCATGACAAGACCGGCGGGCCGCGGTCGCGCGGCCTGCGGCCCCGAGCGATGGAACAGCGGACTGACGGGATGGACGCGTACCCCGAGCCGGCCGGCCTCCCTGACCAGGGCGGGCTCCGCACTCGACTGCAAGGCCGGGATCCACACGACAAGATGCAGCCCGCTGGCCAGCCCCTGCAGTGCGATCCGGCCGGACAGGTGCTCCTGCAGCGCTTCGACCAGGGCGCGTTGCCGCGCATGCTGCAGGCGCCGCATGCGCCGGACGTGGCGATCGTAGCTGCCATCCTCCAGCAGCAAGGCCAAAGCGCGCTGGACACCTGTCGCCGCGTGGCGGTCCGTCAGGCGCTTGGCCGCGGCAAAGGTCTCCACCAGCCGCTCGGGGACCACCATATAGCCCAGCCGAAGCTGGGGCGAGAGCGTCTTCGAAAACGTGCCGACGTGGATTACGCATCCGTGCGTATCGAGCGACAGGAGCGAGGCTTCCGGCCGCCCCGAATAGCGGTATTCGCTGTCGTAATCGTCCTCGATGACCCACGCCCGCCGGTCGGCAGCCCACGCCAGCAACTCCCTGCGGCGCCCGATGGGCAGGAACGATCCGAGGGGAAACTGATGGGTCGGCGTCACGTAGACCATCTGGGCCCGGCGCAATGAACGGAGCTGGTCGGTCCGCAAACCATGCTCGTCCACATCGACGCATTGCAGATCCCCGCCATACGCCTCGAAGACATGGTGTGCCATGCGGTAGCCCGGATTCTCTACCGCCACGGAATCGCCGGGGTCGAGCAGCAGGCGCGCGCAGAGGTCCAGCGCCTGCTGGGAACCGTTCACGATCATCAGTTGATCGGTGGAGCACGATAGCCCGCGTGTCTTGCTGAGGTGCGCCTGCAGCGCCCTGCGCAGTTCAAGGTTGCCGCGCGGGTCCTCGTAAGCCAGCCGGGGCATGCGCTGTCGCTCGACGGCACGCAATGCCTTGAGCCATGTCAGCGTCGGGAAGTCGCGGCCGGCCAGCGGGCCGTAAAGGAAGTCGATCTCGCCCTTGGCCGCTACGCCCGTGTCTTGCAGTGCCATGCCCGCCACCCGCACACCCCATGCGGAAAGCCGTCCGGGGTGCGGGTCCGCCCGAACAGTGCCGGCCGGGCCGTGCGGATGGCGACGAACCGGACTGCCCGGCGCAGCGCCAGCCGCCACGCGACTGACCGCGCCGCCGCGTGTTTCGATGAAGCCATCCGCCGCAAGCTGCTCATAGACGAGCGACACGGTCGCCCGCGAAAGCCCGCGCTCAGCCGCCAGCGCGCGGCTCGACGGGAGCGGTGCGCCGACGGCGTAGGTGCCGTCCGCGATACGCGCGCGGAATTCGTCGTACAGGGCACGGCCGAGGCCACCCTGGCCATGCTTGCTACTGGGCATCCTATTCCCCGGCCGGCTCAACTGGCATGGTCAAATGGTATCAAACTGGCTGTTTTCACCCAACCGGAAGCACGGCACACTGTCGATCGGCGTCGCATCGTGGCGACGCGCGTTCAAAGTGGACCAGTCCCATGTACCTGCCGAAACATTTCGCCGAGCCGCGCGCCGAAGCCCTGCATCGCATCATGCAAGAGCATCCGTTTGCCACGCTCGTCACCCAGACCGCCGCGGGACTCGATGCCAATCACCTGCCCTTCCTGTTCGAACCAGCGGAAGGCGCGTGTGGCGTGCTGCATGCGCATGTGGCACGCGCCAATCCGGTCTGGCGCGAAGTGGCCGACGGATCGCCGGTGCTTGTGATCTTCGCCGGCGCGCAAGGCTACATCACGCCCAACTGGTACCCCGGCAAGCAGCAGACGCACCGCCGTGTCCCGACGTGGAACTACGAGGTCGTGCATGCGCACGGCACGCTGCATATCCGTGACGATGACAAATTCGTCCGCGGCGTCGTGGCCCGCCTGACCCGGCAGCATGAAGCCAGCCAGCCGCAACCGTGGAAAATGGGCGACGCGCCTGCCGATTACATCGCGGAGCAACTGCGCCACATCGTGGGCATCGAGGTCCGCGTGTCGCGGCTCGAAGGCAAGCGCAAGCTGAACCAGCACCATGAGGTGCCGGATCGGGAGGGAGCGATCCAGGGGCTGGAGGCGCGAGGGAACTGTGAACTGGCCCAGGCAATGAAGGACACGGCCAAGCCGGTGCAATGAAGGCAACAGGCGCCCGGGCGCCTGATGAAGATCGTTCCTAAAGCTCCCTGAAAGCCCTCTTTCGGATTGCGAAATTTGCCGCGACGGAGAAATCACCGATCCTTTAGCCGAGGGCCGCACTCCCCGCTCCCACGGCGCGGCGGGAGACGGCGCCACCATGAAACTACGAAGACAAGACAAATGATGCAATCGCGTACCGTCGGCGATCTCAAGATCACCCGCATTCTGGAGTACGCGGGTCCGACGCACGATCCCGCCTTCCTCTTTCCCGACATCGACCGCGGCGTGCTGGATGCCAATGCGGATCTGATGGCGCCGCATCATTGGATACCGCACATGAACAAGTTGATCGTGACGATCCAGTTCTGGGTGGTGCATGCCGGCGACAGCATCATCGTGGTCGATACCGGGGTCGGCAATTTCAAGCCGCGGGCCGGCATTGCCCGCATGAACATGCTCAATACACTGGTGCGCGAGTGGATGATCGCGGCCGGAGCCCCGCCGGAAAAGGTCACGCATGTGGTCATGACGCACCTGCACGCCGATCACGTCGGCTGGAATACCACGTGGCAGGACAACCGCTGGGTCCCGACTTTCCCGAACGCGCGCTACTACATCCCGAAGGATGACTTCCTCTTCTGCGACGAAGGCCGCAACAAGGAGGCGGGCGTGGTCGATGTGTTCGGCGAGTCGTTCTTCGACAGCGTGATGCCCGTAGTCAACGAAGGCCTTGCGGAGATGATGAAGCCCGGAGAGGAAATCGCCGGCTGCCTGCAGGTCGAACCCGCCGTGGGCCACAGTCCTGGCCAGGTCGCGTTCCGCGTGCGCTCCCGCGGCGAAGAGGCAATCTTCTGCGGCGACATCCTGCACAGCCCGCTGCAAATCGTGCGCCCCGACGTGAACTCCGGCTATTGCATACGGCCGGACCTGGCACGCAGCACTCGCCTCGCGTTCTTAAACCAGGCCGCCGACACCGGCGCGCTGATTCTACCGGTGCACTTCGGCGAGCCCTATTGCGGCTTTATCAGGCGCCAGGGCAGCGGCTTCCGCTTCGAGCCCGCGACGTGGTAGCCAACCAGGCAATCAGCCTGGCCTGCGCGGTTATCATCGTGGCTCAGTGAGTTTGCCGCGAGACCAGCCGCATGCCTGTTCCGTTTGATATCACCGATTTCCGCCTCTTCGTCAACGTCGCGGAGACGCGCAGCCTGACGCGCGGCGCGGAACGCTCGTTCCTGTCCGTGCCGGCGGTCAGCAACCGGATCAAGAACCTTGAAGACACGCTCGGCGTGCGCCTGCTGGAGCGCTCGCCGCAGGGCGTGACGCTGACGGCTGCCGGCGAGGTCTACCTGCAGCACGCGCGCGTCGTACTGACCGAACTGGAACGCCTGACCGGCAACCTGCAGCCATTCACCGCGGGCCTGAGCGGACAACTCAAGCTGGTGGCCAATACCACCGCCATCACGGAATACCTGCCACCGGTGATCGGCGATTACCTAGCCACGCACCCGGATGTCCGCATCGAGGTACGCGAACGCCTGAGCGACGATATCGTGCGCCTGGTACGCGAAGGCGGCACCGATCTCGGCATCATCTCGGGCAACATCCCCACCTCAGGCCTGCAGGCCGTACCGTTCGTCAAGAGTTCGCTGATCCTTGTCGCGCCGCTGGGCCATCGCCTGCTGGCCCAGCGCGACATCTGGTTCGAGCAGGCGCTCGACCATGCCTTTGTCGCGCTGCTCGAAGGCAGTGCCTTCCAGATGTTCTTGACGCGCGCAGCCGGCGCGCTGCACAAACCGATGACCATCCGCGTACATGTGGCGAGCCACGACGCCACATGCCGGATGGTGGCCGCCGGCGCCGGCGTGGCGATCATGCCCAAGGCCGCATTCACCCGCCTGAAGGGCGACCAGCAGATTGGTTCCTGCAACCTGCGCGATGACTGGGCCGTGCGCACCTTCCAGGTCTGCGCACGCGACCTGGACGGCTTGTCCAGCTTTGCCCGGGAGTTTGCCAATCTGCTGATCGACCGCTACGCCGCGGACGGCGAACCGGGCTAGCGCATTCGCGCACGGCGCGCTGCACCGGCTGCGTTAAGCCATCGCTAAGGACGGTTGCAGAAGTCGAAATTGTGTGCCCCCGGACAGCATGGCAACCTTGTCTCGCCAGACAACAACGAAGGCCAGACATGATCGACAAGCTTTATGGAACAGCGCGCGATGCCGTCAGCGAAGTGGCCGACGGCGCCACCATCGCGGTCGGCGGATTCGGGGGCGCCGGCATGCCCGACGACCTGATCGACGCGCTGATTGAACACGGTGCTACCGGCCTTACCGTCGTCAGCAACAATGCCGGCAACGGCGACACCGGCCTCGCCGCACTCCTCAAGGCGGGCCGCGTTCGCAGACTGGTGTGCTCGTTCCCGCGCCAGCGCGATGCCCACGTATTCGAAGCGCTGTACCGTGCCGGCGACATCGCGCTGGAGGTCGTACCGCAGGGCACGCTGGCCGAACGCCTGCGCGCCGCCGGCAGCGGCATCGGCGCCTTCTACACACCCACCGGCTATGGAACATGGCTGGCAGAGGGCAAGGAAACGCGTGAAATCAACGGGCGCGGCTACGTACTGGAATACCCCATCCATGTCGATGTCGCGCTGATCAACGCCGAGGCAGCCGATCGCTGGGGCAATCTCATCTACAACAAGACCGCGCGCAACTTCGCGCCCGTCATGGCGATGGCCGCGAACCAGACTATCGCCGCGGTAGCTCGCGTTTGCGAGCTCGGCGAACTGGATCCGGAAGCCATCATCACGCCCGGCATCTTCGTCAGCCGCGTGGTGCTGCGTGACAGCACCGCTGCAAACCCCGTGCACACGAGCTGAAGTCATGGATCAAATCGCAAAGAACCTGCTGGCCGCGCGCGTGGCGCGCGATATCCCGAACGGCTCGTACGTGAATCTCGGCATCGGCCTGCCGACGCTGGTCGCCAACCACCTGCCGCGGCATCGCGAAGTCATCCTGCACAGCGAGAACGGCGTGCTTGGCCAATGGTCGGCCGCCGAGCCCGGGCAGGAGGACTGGGAGCTGATCAATGCGGGCAAGGAGCCGATCCGGCTGGAGAAAGGCGCGGCATTTTTCCACCATGCGGACGCCTTCGGCATGATGCGCGGCGGCCATCTCGACATCTGCGTGCTCGGCGCCTTCCAGGTATCCCAGCACGGCGACCTGGCCAACTGGCACACCGGCGCCCCCGACGCGATTCCGGCGGTAGGCGGCGCCATGGACCTCGCCATCGGTGCCAGGCGCGTGTTCGTCATGATGGATCACATGACAAAGGATGGCGCCAGCAAGCTGCGCCGCCATTGCAGCTATCCGCTGACCGGCCTGGCCTGCGTCAGCCGCGTCTACACGGAACTCGGCACATTCGCCATCGGCCCGCAGGGCGTGGCGGTGATCGAGATCGTCGGCGACATGTCACCGCAGGCTCTCCAGTCGGTCACCGATGTGGAGCTCGATTTCACCACCCTGGCGACGGCCGAACTGGCCTAGCCCCGCAACGAACGGTCCGGCGGAAATCGGTCCGCACGGCGGCGCCGGTACCGCTTCGACAAAGACAAGAACCGACTTCAGGAGACAAACATGTTTGCTTGGTACAAGGCTGGATCGCCCCAGCAGAAGAAGACATTCTGGGCCTGCTATTCCGGCTGGGCGCTGGATTCCTTCGACATGCAGATGTTTAGCTTCCTGCTGCCTGCGCTGACCCTCACGTGGGGCCTGACCAAGGCGGAAGTTGGCGTGCTCGGGACCGTGGCGCTGGTCGTCACGGCGATCGGCGGCTGGGGCGCCGGCATTCTCAGCGATCGTTATGGACGCGCGCGCATCCTGGTTCTCGCCATTGTCTGGTTCACCTTCTTCGGCGTGCTCGCCGGCTTCGCCCAGTCCTACAACCAGTTGCTGGTTGCGCGTACGCTGCAAGGACTTGGCTTCGGTGGCGAATGGGCGGTCGGCGCAGCGCTCATGGCCGAAGTCATCGATCCGAAGCACCGTGGCAAGGCCATCGGCTTCGTGCAGTCGGGCTTCGCGCTGGGCTGGGCACTGGCCGTGGTGGTCGCCACGCTGCTGCTGGCGTGGCTGCCCACGGAACTGGCATGGCGCGTGGCATTCTGGAGCGGCATCATTCCTGCCCTGACCGTGCTGTTCATCCGTCGCCACGTCAAGGATTCCTCGATGTTCGAGCGCGCGCGCCAGAGCCGTGCCCCGCGCGCCTCGCTGGCTTCGGTGTTCAACCGCCGGTACGCACGTTCGCTGACGCTGTCCAGCGTGCTGGTGATCGGCCTGCAAGCTGGCTGCTACGCCATCCTGGTGTGGCTGCCGTCGCTGCTGAACCAGCGTCAGGTCGCAGCAAGCTCGTTGATCGTCACCGTGTTCATCATGGCCTTCGGATCGTTCTGCGGCTTCGCAGTGACCGCGGACCTTTCCGACCGCATCGGCAGGCGTCCCACCCTGATCCTGCTTTCGGTCTGCGCCTGGATCGTCACGGCCAGCTATATGCTGCTGCCGCTGAACGCGACGCTGGCGGCCATCCTGGGCTTCCTGGTCGGCTTCTCGGCCATCGGCATGTTCGCCGCACTGGGTCCTTTCCTCAGCGAACTGTTCCCGACCCATGTACGCACCACTTGCATGGGATTCGCGTACAACGTCGGCAAGTCCGTCGGGGCCGGGTCTGTCGTCGGCGTCGGCGTGCTGTCGACCCATATCGGGCTGGCCAACGCCATGGGCGCGTTCTGCCTGGTGGCCTACGCCTTCGCGGTATTCGGCATCCTGATGCTGCCCGAGACGCGCGGCATCGCTATCGAGAACATCGGCGAAGCGGATGACCACCGCGAGTCAGGCGAGCTGGTGCGGCCCGCAACGGCTCATACCTGACGTGCCGCCGCGCGTGCCCCGGTGCCTGATACACAATAGAACCCACACACCAACCAGAGGAGCCAACACATGATTCGACTGCTATATCTGCTGGTCAAGCCAGCCGGCATGTCCGACGAAACCTTCCGCGCGGAGTGCCTGCGCCACTACGAGATGTCGCATGAAGTACCGGGCCTGCACAAGTATGAAGTCCGCTTGGTCGCCGAGCAGCCGACCGATACGCACGTGCCCTTCCTTGACATCGGCCATGTGGATGCCATCGGCGAATGCTGGTTCCGGGACAACGCCGCGTATGCCCAGTACATGGCCTCTGACATCCGCAAGGCATGGTTCGAGCACGGCAAGACCTTCATCGGTCAGCTCAAGCCCTTCCGCACCGCACCGGTGGGCGCTGACGACGCATCAAGCTGAACCCGCTCCTCCCAAACATTCGACACCAGGAGACCCCATGCTTTACTGCGTACAGATGGACGTTAAGTTGCCCCATTCCCTGCCGGCCGAACGCGCCGAAGCCATCAAGGCCGCGGAAAAGGCCCGCGCCGTCGAAATCCAGCAATCCGGCAAGTGGCCGCACCTGTGGCGCGTGACTGGCCGCTACGCCAACATCAGCATCTTTGACGTGGACAGCCACGACGAACTGCACGAACTGCTGTCGTCTCTGCCGCTGTTCCCGTATATGTCGATTCAGGTGACGCCGCTGGCTCGCCATCCTTCCGCGATCTGATATCTGCGCCCGCTAGCCGCCGCCCTTCGTCACAGCATCGAGCCGCGCCGCCGCCCGTGCCAGCCGGCGCACGCCTTCGTCGACCTGCGCTGCATCCGTGCCGGCGAATGACAGCCTGATGGCCGCGCGCGCCCGGCGCGCCGCGTAAAATCCGCTCCCCGGAACGAACAGGACTTTCTCCGCAATGGCATGCGGCAACAGCGCGGCGGCATCCTCAACACCATCCAGCGCAGCCCACAGGAACATGCCGCCGGCGGGTAGCGCGAAGCGGATCCGCTCGCCAAACGCCGCGCGCAGCGCCGCCGCCAGCCGGTCGCGCTGGTCCCGGTAGAACGCCACTTCGGTGGCCACCTGTCCCGCCAGCCGGCCCGCCTGAAGGTATTGCGCGGCGGTCAGCTGGATCCAGGGCGGCGTGCACAGGTCGGACACCTGCTTGGCAATCACCGCGCGGCGAACGATCTCCGGCGCGGCGATCATCCAGCCGATGCGCAGCCCCGGCGCCAGCGTCTTCGACAAGCTGGCCAGATGCACCACCCACGGTCGCGCATCGGGCATCTGCGCGCACAGCGCCAGCAGCGACGCCGGCGGCGGGCCATCGAAGCTCAGTGCGCCGTACGGATCGTCCTCGACCAGCACCACGCGATACCGCGCCACCAGTTCCAGCAGCCGCAGGCGACGTGCGCGGGTCAGCGTCGCCCCCGTGGGATTGGCAAAGGTCGGCACCGTGTAGATCAGGCGCGGACGCAGCGACGGATCGGCCAGCAGGGCCTCCAGCGCATCCACGTCCATGCCGTCGTGGTCGGCCGGGACACCGCGCACATCGGCGCCGGCAAGCCGCAATGCCTGCAGCGTCGCCGGATAGGTCGGCTCCTCCACGAGCACCACGCTGCCCGGCTCCACCAGCGAGCGCACCAGGAAGTCGAAGCCCTGCTGCGATCCCGTGGTGACCAGCAATTCCTCCACCGCCGCGACCGCGCCGCGCTCCGCCATCAACGCCACCAGGGCGCCGCGCAGCGCCGGCGCGCCTTCGGTCGCGCCGTACTGCAGGCATTCCGCGGGCCGCTCGCGCAGCACCTGCGCCGACGCCGCGCCGATGCCCTCGGCATCGAACAGCGCGGCGGACGGGTAGCCGCCGGCGAACGAGATCATCTGCGGGTCGGACAAGTACTTGAACAGCTCCCGGATCGGCGATCCTTCGGGCTCCCGCAATGCCGGCACGAACGGATAAGCGGTCATGGCGTGTCCCCCTCAGCAGGCCGCGGCAGTCATCCTGAAGATGCCCTGCGCATTGCCTGCGTCAAAGCCCAGGTCGGTGCGCGAGACCGCCTGCGCGTCGTCGACATAACGGTCGCGGGTGATGAATTCGTAGAACGAGCCCGGCACCTCGCGCACGACCTCGGCGCCAGCGGCGTCGACGAACACGCGCCGCACGGGGTCCGCACGGAACGCCGTCTGGCGCACGCGCCCGCTCTGCGAGACCTCGACCTTTTCCTTCATCGGGCGGCCGATGCGCTTCTGCTGCTCGGCCAGCGCGAACACGTCTTCCACACGGTCGGTCGCGTGATTGAAGGCATTGCCTTCGGTCGCGATCCAGGCCATCTCCGGCGACTCGGCCAGCAGGCGCTCATAGTCATCCAGGCGCGGCGCGGCGTGCTGGCGGTCGAAACAGCGCGCCAGCGCGCCGATCAGCTCGGCGGCGTCTTCCAGCGACAGCGAACCCTCGCGCTCGAGCTCCCACAGCAGCGACTGGGCGCGCGGGGTCAACGGATCCTCCGAGGTGCCGGTGACACGGCTGACGGCCTGCCTGAAGCCCTCGCTGAAGCGCTCGGGATGCAGTTCGCTGACAAAGAATTGCGCGATCCCTTCGGGCGCGTCTTCATGCGCGTACGAGCGGCCGGTCATGCCGATGCGGTCCAGCGGATAGGTGCCGTTGAGCCGGTAGCCCAGCGGACGCAGGATGCGCGTGAATGCCGCCTCTCCAGCCGGCAGCGCGCCATTGTCCTGCCAGCGCACCGTGCGCAGCGCGCCGTGGTCGAAATACACCTTGCCGCCGGCCATGGCCACGTCATCGGTATAAGCCTTGCCCGTCGGCACGCGTTCCAGGATGCCGGCGAACAGCACCAGGTTCAACGCGTGCGCGACTTCCGCGCGCGACGGGCGCCCCGCTTCGCCGGCGGGAAGCCCCTCCGGCGTGGCGACCAGTTGCGCCAGGCGATCCGCGGCCGAAGCGCCAAGGTGGAGGGAAAGGAGAGGAACGACGTTCTTGTCAGACATGATCGAATGCAGCGGGAAATAAAAGGGAAAAGCCGTGCGGTGTCAGTCCACCGACGCGCCCGACAGGCGAACGATGTCGCCCCACTTCTGGCGATCCTTCTTCAGCACGTCGGCAAACGCGTCCGGCGTGCTGGGCGCGGGCTCGGCGCCGAGTTCGCGCATCTTGGCCTGCACCGCGGGATCGCCAAGCGCGCGGGTCAGGTCCTGGCTGATCTTCTGCGCCACCGTGGCGGGTACGCCGCGCGGCGCGAGCAGGCCGAACCACGGGCTGGCGTCAAAGCCGGGCACGGGGCCGGCGGCCGCCACGGTCGGCACATTGGGCAGCGCCGACGAGCGCGCCGGCGTGGTCACGGCCAGCGGCTTGAGCTTGCCGGAGCGGATAAAGGGCAACGATGCCGGCAGGTTGTCGAACATGACATCGACGCTGCCGCCCATCAGGTCGGAGATGGCCGGGCTGCTGCCCTTGTAGGCCACGTGGCTCATCTCGGTGCCGGTCATGCGCTGGAACAGTTCGCCGGCCAGGTGCGTCGAGGTGCCGTTGCCGGCCGACGCCATATTGACGCGCTTCGGGTTGGCCTTCAGGTAAGCAATGAACTCCGCCAGCGTCTGCACCCGGGCACGTTCGGCGAAGGCCGGCGACAGCACCACCACATTGGGAACGCGCGCCACCATCGTGACCGGCGCGAAATCCGCGGCGGCGTCATAAGGCAGCTTCCTGTACAGCGTGGGGTTGATGCCGAACTCCCCGACCGAGCCCATCAGCAGCGTATAGCCGTCCGCCGTCGACTTGGCGGCGGCCCCGGTGCCGACGATGCCGCCCGCTCCGGGACGGTTGTCGACCAGCACGGCCTGCTTCCACTGGATGGCCAGCTGCTCGCCGATCAGTCGCGCCACCATGTCGGTGGTGCCGCCCGGCGGATACGGCACGATGATGCGGACCGGCTTGGCGGGAAAATCCTCGGCGCACGCGATGCCGGGCACGGCAGTGCCCACGGCGAGGGTCGTTGCGGCGAGCGCGCTGAACAAGCGTTTCATGCTGTCTCCTGTCTACCTGATGTTGTCGTTATTGGCGGCCGCAGTCGAATACCGAATACGGTGAAGCAAGGACCGAATGATTTCTCATCAACTCGACGATTTCAAGCGAGATTTCGGTATAGGATGATGATCTTTAGTCATCAACTCCGCTATCACCCCCATGCGGCATCGACTTCCAAGCCTTTCCAGCCTGCGCGCCTTCGAAGCCGCCGCGCTGCATCTGAACCTGCGCCGTGCGGCAGCCGACCTGTTTATCACCGAAAGCGCGGTATCGCGCCAGATCGCGGCGCTGGAGAGCCTGCTCGGCGTGCAGCTCTTTCACCGTGCCAACCAGCGCATCACGCTGACGGCGGCCGGCGCGCTCTACAGCGGACAGGTGCGCGAGATGCTGCGCAAGCTGCAGCGCGACACGCTGGACGTCATGGCGCATGAAGGTGCGGGCGGCACGGTGGAGCTGGCATGCGTGCCCACGCTGGCGGTCGAGTGGCTGATCCCGCGGCTACCCGATTTCTACGCGCGCCATCCGGGGGTGGTGGTCAACATCAGCGCGCAGTCCGACGTGTTCCTGTTCGATGGCACGCCTTACGATGCGGCGATCCACTTTGGCGAAGCGGTGTATCCGGGCGCGCACGCGGACCTGATGTTCAACGAGGAATCCGTGGCGATCTGCCACCCGGACTACTTCGGACGCAGGAAGCGGGTCGATGCCGCGGACATTGCGCGCGCGCCGCTGCTGCACCTGGCCACGCGAAGCTTCGGCTGGAAGCAGTGGATGGACGCGGCTGGAATCGACGACGTCAATGCCATGCGCGGCGCCCGCTACGATCACCACAGCATGGTGATTGCCGCCGCGCGCGCGCGGCTGGGCATCGGACTGGTGCCGCGCTTTCTCGTCGCGGAATACCTGTCCGGCCGCCAGCTCGTGATGCCGGTTGCACGCACGCTGCGCTCGACGCACGCCTATTACCTGGTCTTGCCCGATTCGCGGCCGATGAGCGCCGCGATGCAGCATTTGCGCGCGTGGCTGCTGGAGGCCGCCGGCGCCTTTGCCGCGGCGCAGTCGGCGGCGGATGCCGGCCCCGAATCGTGTTAGCAAGGTTTGCACCCGGCATCCCTTCTTACATGCTCTGCAATCGTTGCAATGCTTCGAGGGCCACAAAGCTCGCCTGAAGCACCGCGCACACCGTGCCCTGCCAGGCTTGCACTCGGTACGAATCTTGCCGCTTCCCCGATACACGCCCATGCGAGAGCGGGCGCGATCGTGTCCGCGCGATCGTGTCCGTGTTCGCACGGGCATCTCCCCGGTAACTCAGGACACGAGCATGAGCAACTATTACGACGACGCGCGCGAACGCGGCAAGCAGTGGGACGACGACGACTGGCAACCGGAATCCGGACGCGACACCTGGCAATCGGAGCGCATGCGCAGGCAAATGACCCCCGGACAGACCAGCTATGGCGGGCCTGCCCGCCAGCAAGGCGGCGATGACGAACGCTACCAGGAGTCGTACGGCCAGCGGTCAGGACGCCAGTCGGACAATCCCGACGACAGGTACAGCGGTTACGGCGCGCAGCGCCCCGGGTCATCCGAGCGTGATCCTTATGCGCGGCGCTATGGTGAGCGCTATGGTGAGCGCTACGGCGGCCGCGACGAAGGACGCGCCTTCCAGCGCGAAGAATACCGTGGCAGCAACCGCGAGGACGAAGACCGTCGCCAGGGCAGCGACCTGCGCGCCGGCATGAACGGCGGCTACGGCTGGGAGCGCGCCCGCGAATGGCGCGATCCGCACGCGTGGCAGCGCGATGACAGGCAAGCCGAGCGCAATTGGCGCCAAAGCGCCGAGCGCGCGCGCGAGCGAGATCGCGGCATGGGTAGCCAGGGCCCCTACTTCCGCGACCTGCGCAGCGATACGCGCTACTGGACCGCCCCGGACGACGACCGCACCGACGATCAACGCCACGGCCGCCACTACAGCCGCGAGGCGGCGCAGCAACGCGGTTGGGAAGTCGACGACGATCGCGATCGGGACGAAGACCATGGCACGCTCTACAACTTCGGGCGCCGCATCGGCGAGGCCGTGGGCGACTTGTTCGGCACCTCGGAACGGCATGAACGCCCGACCGGCCCGCGCGGCTACAAGCGCAGCGACGAACGCATCCGCGACGATGTCTGCGAACGCCTGAGCTATGCGCACCGCCTGGACGTCAGCGATGTCAGCGTCGAGGTGAAGGACGGCGTGGTGACGTTGTCCGGGAACGTGAACGACCGCAGCCAGAAGTACGACATCGAAGAACTGGTCGATGCGACCTACGGCGTCAGCGAAGTCAACAACGACATTCGCGTGCGCCGCGATGCCGGCAGCACATCGCAGTCTGGCAGCGACGCGTCGTCGGGCAGCACCTGGCGCGCCTGACACGCAATGCCTCCGCCCGGAGCCGCCATTGACTGACGCTGCTCCATGAACAAGAAAGGCCTGCACCAGGCAGGCCTTCTTGTGTCACAGTGCGCGGCTAGTGCGCTTCGACATGCCGCTTGAAGTTGTCCAGGATGCTCTGCCACCCGCTCTGCTGCTGCTCGATCGGATACTCCGATTCGGCATCGAAGCGCACGCGCACGGTAACGCCCCGCGGGGTATCGGCGAACTCGACCTGCGCGGTGCGGTCGCCAAACGCGTACTCGATCAGCCTGTGTTCCTCGATCCTGGTGTAAGTGCCGGCGAAGTCGAATCCCATGCTGCCGTCCTTCGCTTCCATCCGCGAAGAGAAGTCGCCGCCCACGCGCAGATCGACCGTGGCGGCCGTGGTATGCCAGTCCTCTGACGCGGCATTCCATTGCTTGATGTCCGCCGGCGTGGTGTAGGCATGCCAGACCTTTTCCATGGGGGCCGCGACCGTGGTTTCTACCTGGATCTTCATAGTTTTCCCTTTGTGGTCAATCCGACTCAATTCAGCATGCACCAGTGTTCGTTCCCACCGACACGCGTTCAGGCAGTAATATGACCGCTCCCTCTCTCAATTGGAAGTATCGCGATGCAAGTCCTGGTGGATGCAGACGCCTGCCCGGTGGTCGTGAAAGACATGCTGTACCGGGCCGCGCAACGTGTCGAAGTCTGCGTCACGCTGGTGGCCAACCAGTATATGCGCACGCCGCCTTCCCGCTTTATCAAGGCGCTGCAGGTACCGGCGGGGTTCGATGTCGCCGATGACCGCATCATCGAGCTGGCCACCAGCGGGGATCTCGTCATTACGGCGGACATCCCGCTTGCCGCCGCCGTGCTGGACAAGGGCGCCCATGTGCTCGACCCACGGGGCAGCTGGTTCAGCCGCGAGAACATCCAGGAACGCCTGACCTTGCGCGAGGTGATGGAGCAGTTGCGCAGCGCTGGCGTCGATACCGGCGGCCCCGCACCCTATTCGCCCCAGGATGGCAAGACGTTCGCGAGCCAGCTGGACCGCTTCCTGGCACGCCATGCGCCGCGGGCCGGCACCGCCTGAAGCCTGACAGCCAGCGACGGGCCTTCAGCGTGCCGCAACCGACCGCATGCCCTTGCGATTGCGCACCAGCGGAATGGCACCGATGGCAATGCCTCCCATGCCGACGACGTTGGTGACCCAGTCGAAGGTGGGGATGCTGTAGAGCGCGATGAAGAACAGGAAGATCCCGCTGGCCGCCGGCCAGATCACGTGGCTCAAGGCCGGCCACGGTCCACGGGCCAGCATCCCGCGGTAGTACCAGCCGCAGGCCAGCCCGGTCAGCCCGAGATAGAAGCAGATCTGGAAGCCGATGGCCGTGATCGAATCCTGCAGGATGACGTTGACCGTTGGCAGGTAAGACGACACGAACAGCAGCACCAGCCCGGTGACCCAGATAAAGAGGATGGCGATGTGCGGCGTGTGCCAGCGCGGATGCAGGCGCGCATAGCGCGGGTGCAGCGCGCCGTCGCGGCTCTTGGCAAACAGCGTGCGCGTGAACTGCAGCATCTGCGTCTCGACCGTTCCCACCGTGCTGAGCAGGACCGCGATGATCGAGACATAGCCCCAGGTCGGTCCGAACAGCTTCTGCGCGATGGCGAAAATGATATTGGTGTTGTAGTGCTGGATCTCGGCATCGGACAGGCCGAGCAGCGTGATGACGATGAAGACCAGGAAGAACGCCATCAGGAACACCATCGACCAGAACGCGGCTCGGCCGGGGATGCGGTTGGCGTCGCGCGTCTCCTCGCTGAGGTTCATGGTCACGTCCCAGCCGTAGAAAAAGAAGATGGCCACCAGCGCGCCGTTGGCAAACACCCCGGGTGTGAAGGCGAAGGGCGAGAACCAGGCCAGCGAGAACGGGTGCTGCGGCGCACGGGGGAACATGACGAGACTCGCGACGATGATCGCCAGCAGGATGATGGCCTCGATGATCGTCATCAGCACCTGCACGTAGCTGGTGAGCTTGATGCCCTTGACGACGACCGCGCTGACAAAGGTCAGCCACGCAGCCGCGATCAGCGTCACGTAATGCACGTTGTTCATCAGCGGCCGGTCAAGGATCAGCAGCGTGGCGTTGGCCGCGGGGATCATGGCCGAAACCATGAACACGCAGCACAGCACCAGCAGCGCCCAGCCCGCAAGAAAGCCGAGCGTACGCCCGAATACCATGCTCACCCATGCGTAGGACGTGCCGGCACTGGCCAGTGCGCGGTTCAGGTTGATGAACGCGTAGGCAATGCCGAACATGACGACGCCGCATACCAGGATGCTCGCCGGAGCAAGCGTGCCCGCCGTCCCGATGATCGTCGAAGTCGTGATCTCGATGCTGTAGGCCGGCGCCGTGCCGGCGATGCCCATGATCACCGATTCGACGATGCCGAGCGAATCGGCGTTGAGCCTGGCGGATTCGTCCACAGGTTTCACGACCGCACCTGCTTCAGCGCGTCCATGCGCAGGCGATAGCTTCGCAGCAGGCAAGCCTTGTCGCTGCACAGATTGCGCGAACCGCGCAGCCAGTCCCGTTGATCCGCACGCAGGCGCGCCTTGTTCGCTGAGGCGCTCAGCTTCTGCTCGTAGAGCCCCGCCAGCGCCTGGTCGGCACTGGCCAGTTCCGCATCGCCGCAAATCAGCTGGGCCGGAACGGAAATAAGCTGGCTGCAGGCAAAACTGCGCATCAGGGCAGGTTTTGACTCGCTCCGCGTTTCGAGCAGCCCGGCCTTGCACAGCCCTTGCAGCGACCTGCAAGCGACATTGCGGTGGATCCACGCCATGTCTTGCGCGCCGTATTGCTCGACGAACTGGTTGATGGCGGCGTGGCTGACCCCGCGCTGCATGGCGTTTGCCGCGATGACCTCGTTGCAGAGCGAGTCCTCCGTGACGGTCTTCCCATTGCGCCGGTAGCAACTGTGGAAGCCCAGCTTCCCCGTGCCCACGACGCTGCGGCGTTCGCCGGAAGCGAACAGGATCGACGCGCAAGCGGACGCGCACCTGGCGTTGTCCGGAACGGCGGTATAGACGCGCACCTTGTCCATGGCATCGACCATCCGGAACGCGGCTTCGACATTGCCACCGGGGCTGTTCAGGACCAGCGGCACGAGTCCTTCGCCGTCGCGGCCTGCCATGCGGGCGGCCGCGAGGAACCGGTCCGCGTCGCCGTCCTGGATCTTTCCTTCGCCGATGATCATCTTCAGGTCCAGTTGCGGCTGGTGATAGATCCTGAACTCCATCGCCATCGCTCCACCCGGAAATAGCAGCGCCGCGACACCCAGCGCCCCGAACCACGGCCGGCTTGCAAGCCAGATCCCCACGCCCTTTGCCGCCGGGTGCCCGGTGCTGCGCATAAACGTCTCCTTGCCGCGAAGGTTGAACGCATAACCATGACCGGCTGCCTTGAAAAGCCGGGCCCTACGCAGAACTTTGATCCAGATCAGAGAGAGGCGCGGGCGGAAGCACATAGTGTTCGGCATGAGGCTTCGATATGACGTGACCTCAAAGGCGTCAAAACTTAACCGATGGAGCCCGCCATGGCCACCCCGTTTTCCACCTGGCATGAAGACCATGTCCATTTCGCCCAACTGCTGGACCTCCTGGAAAGCCAGGTCATCCTGTTCAATCGGGGAGAGCGGCCGAACTACAGCCTGATGGCGTCGATTATCCATTACATGCGGCATTTCGGTGATCGTGTGCACCATCCGCGCGAGGATATCGCCTACGCCCGTCTGGTCGAGCGCGATCCCGACATGGAGATCATGGTCAACCGACTCCAGCAAGAGCATCGTGTCATCGCGAACGTCGGCGAGACGCTGGTGGACCGCCTGAACGAGGCCGAGAGCGACATGATCAGTTCGCGCGCGGCCCTTGAGGCGGCCGCGGCCATGTACCTGGTGTACTACCGCAACCATCTTTCTTCCGAGGAACGGCACGTCATGCCGCGCACGGCCCGGTTGCTGACGGCCGCGGACTGGAAAGCCGTTGACGAGGCCGTTCCGGCCAGCGCGGACCCGCTCTTTGGCGCGGATGTGCACCAGCGCTTCGTGGTCCTGCGCGCGCAGATCGAAAGCGAGGAGCGCGCGGGGTCCAGTCCGGGCTGAAACTACGAACTCCCCAGGTCCTTCGGCCAGAACGTGATCCGGATCTCGGGCGGCGCGGCACCGCTTTCGTCGCGGGGCAACGGGTCGGAAAGCGACACGGCGCGCAGCACGGCGTTGTCCCACGCGGCATTGCCGCTCGACCTGGCAAGCCTGGCGGACAGGATCGAGCCGTCGGGTGCCATGCGCACCGCCACGACGGCCGCCGGATTGCCGTCGACCTCTTCGCTGAACAGGATGTTTGGCTTGACCCGCTGCCGGACTCGCTCGGCATAGCCGGACGATGCCTTTCCGGACCTGCCGGTACCGTTGTTCGGTTCGGCGCCCCCGGCCTGCGCGCGCAAGCGCGACAGTTCGCTGGCGCGTTCGGCGTTGCTGGCCTGGCGCTGCGCTTCCATTGCATTGTGCTGTGCTTCGCGTTGCGCGGCCTTGCGGGCGGCCTCGGCGCGGGCCTGCGCTTCGTGCTGCGCCTTCTGTTCATCACGCGCCGCACGCTCCTTGCGCGCTTTCTCCTGCAGCGAGATATCGGCGCTTTGCTGTTCCACCGGCTTCGCGGCCGGAGCCGGCTTGACCGGGGGCTCCGCGGGCATGTTCGGGACCGCCTCGGGGACCGCGTCCCACAGTTCGGCGGATACCCCTTCCGGCACCGCGTTGTGCCAATGCACGCCGTAGTACAGCAGTGCGCCAAGCAGCACGTGCATGAACAATGCCGCCAGGAAACAAGGCAGGGAGCCCCGTTCCTGGACGGGCTGGAAGGGAAGGACGCCGCTCTGCATGGATCACCTGCCTCGCCGCTTTTTCGCTGTCGGATTGGCAACCATCTCGTACGATGCGACGTGCACCCCAGGCGGGTCAAGCTTCGCTACACTCGACGAAGCAGGACAGGCCCGAAGGGCCGCACTTCTTGACACATGTCCATTCTATGAAGTGCGGCGCAGGAGCGGAAAGATTCCGGACGGCCGCGCCAGAAATCAGGCGGGCAGCATGCCCGCCGGTAATGCGCGACGGACCCGATGTGCCTAGGAAGGATCCTTCGTGCGCGTACGAGAAACGGCGGCCATGATGCCAAGGCCGAGGATGACCAGGCAGGCAATGCCGATGTACACGGGCGCCAGGCCCGCGATCGACAGCCCCCAGGCGATTCCGCCAACCAGTACCAACAGTCCGATCAGGAAGAGCGCGAATGACATAACTATCTCCGGCAGTGAATCGGCTAAAGTCAATGTAGTTGCCGGTGCCCCGACGCAGCATCGGCGGGAGGCGCAAAGGTGCGTAGGCGGGTTCTGACTCCAGACGTGCCGCAACCACCACGACGCAAGTCGGGGCGGGACCGTGCTTCCCCTGGCATGCCCTATGCTGGTTCGCCCACTGTTAGCGGCCGGAGCCCCGGCAAATCATCGCCAGAAGGCTCCCCGCCTTGTCAAAACGATACGGTCATGTCTACGCGCGGCGGCAATCTGTGGAAGCGGTTCCTGGACATCGCCAAGCCATACTGGCTGTCCCGGGAGAAATGGAAGGCATGGGCACTGTTGTCGGTGCTGGTGTGCCTGCTGCTTGGGCAAACCTGGACCAATGTGCGATTCAACGAGCAGACCGGCGAGTTCGCCTCGGCGCTCGCCGCCGGCGATGCGGACCGCTTCTGGTATGCCATCCAGGTCTTCATCTACGTGCTGGTCGCCGCCGTCCCGGTCTACGCGTTTTATTACTACACGCGCAACCGCCTGTTCATGCACTGGCGCTCCTGGATGACGCACCAATACCTGGACAAATATTTCGGTGGCTGCGCGTTCTACACGCTTAATGCCAGCACCGCCATCGACAACCCGGACCAGCGCATCTCGGAGGACATCAGCACCTTCACGCAGCAGTCCCTGTACTTCCTGCTGCTGATGCTGGGCTCGGTGCTGCAGCTGGTGGCGTTCAGCGAGGTGCTGTGGTCGATCTCGCGCGAGCTGGTGGTGTTCCTGGTGCTCTATGCGGTCTGCGGCACGGTGGTCTCGGTGATGTGCTTTGGCAAGGTACTGATCGGCCTGAACTTCTACCAGCTCAAGCGCGAGGCCGACTTCCGCTTCAGCCTGATCCGGGTGCGCGAGCATGCGGAGTCGATTACCTTCCATCGCGGCGAGCAGCATGAATCCGATCACGTGCGCGGCCGGTTCCAGCATGTGTTCGCCAACTACAACCGGCTGAACCGCTGGCAGCTGAACCTCTACCTGTTCCAGTACGCCTATGCGTTCCTGACGCTAATGCTGCCCAGCGTCATCGTCGCCAACCGCGTGCTGGACGGCGAACTCGAAGTCGGCAGCGCAATCCAGGCCGCGGGCGCCTTCACGGCCGTGCTGGCCGCGCTGACAGTGATCGTCGACAACTTCGAGAGCCTGAGCCGTTTCGTGGCGGGCCTGGACCGGCTGGCCACGTTTGCGTCGTCACTGGCGCACACGCGCGTGCTGCGGCGCAAACCGGGCAGCCAGATCGAGCGCCGCCGGGGCGACACCTTGTCGGTCGAGCACCTGACCCTGCATACGCCCGATTACGGCCGTACCCTGCTGAAAGACCTGACCGTGACGGTAGCCGCGGGGCAGAGCCTGCTGATCGTCGGGCCCAGCGGCGGCGGCAAGAGTTCGCTGATGCGGGCCGTCAACGGCCTGTGGAATTGCGGCAGCGGCCGCATCGTACATCCCGGGCCCGGGCAGATGCTGATCCTGCCCCAGCATCCGTACATGGCGGTCGGCAACCTGCGCTGCCAGTTGCTGTACCCGCGCCACGAGGAGCGCCACATCGCGGACAGCGAGCTGTTGAAGCTGCTCGAGATGGTCAACCTGCCCGACCTGGCCGGGCGCGTTGGCGGACTGGATGCGGAACTCGACTGGAGCAAGGTCCTGTCGCTCGGCGAGCAGCAACGCCTGGCGTTCGCGCGCCTGCTGCTGGCGCGTCCGCGCTACGCGCTGCTCGATGAAGCCACCAGCGCGCTGGACGTCGACAACGAAGCCCGGCTCTACAGCCATCTCGCCAGCGGTCCCACCACGATCGTCAGCATCAGCCACCGCCCCACCCTGCTCAAGTATCACGTCCAGGTGCTGGAACTGCGCGGCAATGGCGACTGGCAGCTGCAGCCCGCGCACGACTACCGCTTCGCCTGGTAGGTCCGCCCGCGCAGGTGGCATTGGCCGCGCGCGTGGCGCATCCGTCACCGCCAGCACACATTGGGGTTTTCCGGCAAAATGCGCACTCGCGCTGCGCCGGAGCGCGCTGGCAGCACGAGGCAGGACGCAGATCCCGCCCGCCAGCGGGCAGCGACTGGACCAACAAGATCTCGCGCTCCCCCATGACGGCTCCTCACGGCACCTCCGATTCCCTTTCCGCGCCCTCGTCCGGCAACACCTTCTCAGCCTCTCGAAGCCGCCGTGCCCTGCTCGCGCTCGGCGTGGGCAGCTTCGGCATCGGCACCGGCGAATTCGTGATCATGGGCCTGTTGCCCGACGCCGCGCGCGATCTTGCCATCTCGATCCCGCAGGCCGGCCACCTGATCAGCGCCTATGCGCTGGGCGTCGTGATCGGCGCCCCGCTGCTGGCCGTGCTGGGCGCGCGCTGGCCGCGGCGCAACCTGCTGATCGCGCTGATGGCGGCCTTTGCCATCGGCAATTTCGCCAGCGCGGCCGCGCCCGCCTATGCCTCCATGCTGATGGCGCGGCTGCTGACCGGTTTTCCGCATGGCACCTACTTCGGCGTGGCGGCGCTGGTCGCGGCCGGACTGGTGCCCCGCGAGCGCCGCGCCCAGGCGGTGGGCCTGGTCATGCTCGGGCTGACCGTCGCGACGCTGGTGGGCGTGCCGATTGCCGCGGCCGTCGGCGCCTGGCTCGGTTGGCGTGCCGCCTTCGTGATCGTGGGCACCATCGGCGTGCTCACCGTGTGGCTGGTGTGGCGCTGGGTGCCATTCGTCCCGGCTGACCGGTCCGCCAGCCCGCTGCGCGAACTCACGGCGCTGCGGCGCAAGCAGGTATGGCTGACGCTGGGCATCGGCGCCATCGGCTTCGGCGGCATGTTCGCCGTCTTCAGCTACATCAAGCCCACCATGCTCGAAGTGGCCCAGCTGCCGCCGGGCGCCATTCCGGTGGTCCTTGCGCTATTCGGCTCGGGCATGGTGGCCGGCAATCTTGCCGGCGCCTGGCTGGCGGACAAGGCCCTGACGCCGGCCATCGGCGGTGTGCTGGTGTGGTCCGCGCTGGTGCTGGGCGCGTTCACGCTGACCGCGCCGTATCCGTGGCTGGCATCGGCCAATGTGCTGCTGATCGGCACGGTCGTGGCGCTCGGACCAGCGCTGCAGATCCGCCTGATGGACGTGGCCGGCGACGCGCAGACGCTGGCCGCCGCGCTCAACCACTCGGCCTTCAACCTGGCCAATGCGCTGGGTGCGTGGCTAGGCGGCGTGAGCATCGCCGCGGGCCTGGGCTGGACTTCCACCGGCTGGGTCGGCGCGCTGCTGGCAGTGGGCGGGCTGGCCGTGTTTGCGTGGTCGGTGCTGGCCATGCAGCGCGGCGGCATGACGGTGCCGCAGGCGTCCTGATCGTGCCATCGCGCGCCCCGGACATCCTGACGTCCTTCTTCTGGCGTGGCGACGCCCTCGGAAGCCGGAGCGTGAGCGATATCGTGCTGTCCGGCACCCTCGACATACCGGCGCCGCCGCCGCGGCTGCTAGGGGATTGGGCACGGGAAATCTCGCGCCACCTGACGCTGGACGCGGGCGATGTCGAAGTCATGCCGCTTGCCCGCGCGCGGGCACGCTGGCCCGAATACGCGCACTGCGTGCAGGCGGTGTCCGACTGGACGGAGCAGCTTGGGCTGCCCGGCGTACTGGCCGCCAGCGACGTTGCCCTGATGGTTTGCCGCGGCGCCAGGTATCACCATGACGGCGAGCAGTATGGCGGCGCGGCCTTCTGCAATCTCTTCCTGAGCGAGGACAAGGGGCAGGACGTACATTTCCCGTCACTGGACCTGCGCATCCCGCTGCGCCGCGGCACGGCGCTGGTCTTCGACACCTGCCAGCCGCATGGCGTGATCCGGCGCGGCAGCACGGGCTTTGACGAGGCCGACTTCCCGGACGGGCAGGACTGCACCCAGTTGTTCCTGACGTGGGAGCTTCCCGTCGAGGACCTCCGCGTTGCGCGCGCGCTCGACATCGCCTTCGATATCGCCCCGTCGACGGCGGCAACAGTGCGCGAAGAGCAAGTCTGGCTCCATGGCGAACGCGTCGGCGTCCGCCCGGAGTGCGGTCAGTGGCACCCGGCGGACTAGGCAAGCCGGACATTCAACAAAAGCCTTGCGGCCCTGGCAGGAGGCCGGCCCTCCCGCTCAGAACTGGATCGACGCGTGCCCGATGCCATCGAACTCGACCGTCACCAGGTCGCCGGCCGCGGCGGGCAGGATCCCCACCCATGTTCCGGTCGTGACCACCGTCCCGGCCTCCACACGCTCCCCATGGCGCGTAGCGTGGCGCAGCCAGGCCGCGAGCCCGTAGGCCGGATCGCCCAGCGCATGGGTGCCTTTGCGCTGGAAGCTTTGCGCGCCGATCCGGACATGGCAGTGTTGCGCGGACCAGTCGATCGGGGCGTAAGGACGCCACGCGCCGAGTACGAGCGCGCCATGCGCCTGCAGGTCGGCAAGCTTCAGCAATGACGGCGCATCGGTGTATTGCTGCCAGCGCGAATCCACGACTTCGATGGACACCGCCATGCCGTCCACGAAGCTGGCCGCGCTGTCGCTGTCGAATGCGGCGGCGTCTTCCGCGCTGACCGGGCGGCCGAGACGCAGGGCGATCTCGGCCTCGATGCCGCGCCAGTTGAAATGCCGGTTGCCCGCGTTGGCCGGGCTGGTCCAGACGCCGTCGGCGGGCAGTTGCGCATGCGTCAACCGCGCCTCCCGCGAAGGCCCGCCTGACTTCCAGTAACCGGGGCCGTCGGCATGCCAGCCCAGCGATGCGGCCACTGCCGACTGCACGGCATAGGCGTCCTCCGGGCTAGCCAGCGCCGTGGCGAAGGCCTGGGCGTCGGCGCAGCGCTGGTCGCGCCGCGCCTGGATCAGGGTCTGGGCGACTGCATCGATCTGGGTTGCATTCATGCCAGGGAGTACTCCTTGATGGAAAGGGATTAAGGAAAGGGATTAAGGAAAACAATGGCCGCTCAGTCGCGGCCCAGCGCGCGCAGGATGGCGCCGCACGCCGCCGGAACGGGCCCGATCACCGGAATGGCGAACTGCTCGCCCAGCGCCTGCGCCGCGCGGCCGAGCGGTCCGCCGCCGATGACCACGGCGCGTGCGCCGTCGAGCTCCACGCAGGCCTGCACGGCGGCCGCCAGCGCGGCTTCCAGTGCCGCGGGGTCCTGGCCGAGCCGCCAGGGATCGCCCGGCGTCAGGCGCACGCCGCTAAAGGCCGCTTCCAGCCCCAACTGCCGGACCTTGCCTTCGATCGACGCGGCCAGCGCCGGCGTGGTCGTGGCGATGCCGAAGCGGCCATGCTGCGCCGCCTCGCGCATGGCCGCCTCGCCGATGCCAACCACCGGCACCGCCAGCCGGCGCCGCAGCAACGCGGCGCCGGGATCGCCAAAGGCAGCCACGATGACACCACAGGCGTCGCCTGCGTCCAGCGTGCCAACCACGTCCGCGGCCGTGTGCAGGTCGGCTTCGCCCACGATCATGGGCACCCCGCTTGGCGCGGTCAGGCCACGGACTTCGGCCCGTCCGTCGAGACTCGCACGCGCAATCTCCAGCATCATCTGCGTGGTCGCCTGCGACGTATTCGGGTTGATCAGCAGGATATGGGGCATTTCATCGAGGGGTTCAGGATTGGCCGGCGCTGGCGGTACGCGTGTCGACGGCCAGCTGCGGCTCGTCTTCGGCCTCGGGCTCGCCCATCGGCCTGCCAAACGTCTCCGGCGCGAACTGTACGCTCACGGCGAACACCGCGTACATAGCGGCCAGCATGCTGAACATGCCGCCCACGCCGTAGGTTTCAAACACGCGCCCGCTCACCAGCGGCGTCAGCGCGCCAGCCAGTGTACCGAGCGCCAGGATCAGCGAGGTGCCGAAGGCGCGGACGTCGGTCGGATACTGCTCCGGCGCGAAGATCCAGATCGAGGTATTCAGCAGCACCACGCAGAACGTGAAGCAGGCCCCGAACAGCAGCACCAGCCCTACGTTGAAAGTCAGGAAGCCGAAGCTGAGACCCGCAGCGCACGCCAGCCCGGCGCCCATGGTCAGCACGCGCTTGCGTGGAAAGTGATAGCCGCAATACGAAGCCGCCAGCGCGCCGAACAGGCTGCCGCTTTGCATCACCATCGTGAACAGCAAACTCTTGGAGATGGTGTAGCCCTGCGACATCAGGATGGTGGGCATCAGCGTCAGCACGGAGATCTGCGCGCCATAGGTCATCGACACCGCGATACCGAGCGCGATCGTGCGCCGGCCCAACCGGCCCTGGAACACGTCGCGCAGCCGCACACGCGCCCGGTGCGAGTCGTCCCGGACGGCTTCCTTGATGTATTGCGTCGGCTCGCCGCGCAGCTTTCCCAGCCGCCCGGAGGCAAGGCCGGAGAGCACGACGTTCGCCTCATCGACACGCCCCTTGGACAGCAGGAAGCGCGGCGTCTCCGGGATGAAGCGGCGGTAGAACACGACGAAGATGGCCGGCGCCACCAGGCAGCCAAACAGCCAGCGCCAGCTGTCCGGTCCCGGGAACAGCGCGAACACAGCCAGACCGAAGGCAGGCGCCAGCATATTGCCCAGCCCGCCGCTGCCCACGCTGACCATGCCGACCGCGGTGCCACGGAAGCGCGTGGAGCACAACTCGGCAAGGATAGTCACGGCGACCGAGATTTCACCACCGAGCCCGATGCCGACAATGAACCGGCCCGCCGCCAGCACCGTGTAGTTCGGCGCCAGCGCGCAGATGATCGCGCCCAGCGTGAACAGCAGCAGGTTCACGTTCAGCATCGTGCGACGGCCGTAGCTGTCCGCGATATAGCCGGACGCCACGCGCCCCAGCGCGGCCGCGCTGAAGGTCAGCGTATTGAGAAAGCCGATATGCGCGACCGATATGCCCCATTGCTCGCGCAGGATGGGGCCGACCAGGCCCACGGCGTTCTGCTCGAAGACATCGAACATCACGCCCAGCATGATCAGGAAGATGATTTTCTTGTGTGCGGCGGTAACGCCGATGCCATCCATTGCCCGGTCGAGTTCGTGCTGCTGGGGGGAACGCGACGATTGAACATTCACTTCTGCGCCCATGTTGTCTCCTCCTCGAATTGAGGTCAGTCACGGTGTATCCGCAAACCTGTTGCCGGCATCGTTGGCCGGTCTTGGCAGAGCAGCAAAGAAAGTGCGCCTGCGGCGCCGCGGTATCCGCGTTATGTCAGCGCCGGCACGCAGTCAGGTGGCCGTCGTGCGCCGATGGCCTGCTCGGCCGCATAGGCCAGTCGCAAAAGCACGCTTTCGGAGAACGGCCGGCCGAAGAACTCCAGCCCGACCGGAACGCCATGCGGCGCATTGGCGTCCGGCTCGGAAAAGCCCCCCGGTATGACGATGGCCGGGAAGCCCGTGGCCGAGGCCAGCACGCCATTGCGCTCGGCCTGGGCCTCGCCCACGGGCGCGACCAGGCGGCGCTGGTGCGGAAACGCCAGCGCATCGAGACGGTGCATCGCCATCAGTCCGAGGATGCGATCGCGCACGGCTTGCTGGCGCTGCAGACGCTCGCGGTACTCGCTCTCGTTGCCTGCCAGCGCCACGGCGTTCTTCAGCGTGCCGGCGACGCCGGGATGCACGGTCCCGCAAGCGATCATGTCTGCCGTCGAGCGGACCGGCACGGCGGACGGCACTTTGGCGAGGTAGGCGTCCAGATCGGCCCGCATTTCGTACAGGTGCACCAGCGTGTCGGCCAGCAGCGTGTCGGGATGGATCGGCTCGTCGATCTCGACCAGTTCGGCGCCGCGGGCCTCTATGGTGGCCAGCGCGCGTTGCATGACGGCATTGACCGCGCCATGCTCCGCCCCATCGCCAAAGAAAGAGCGCAGCACGCCGATGCGTGCGCCTTTGAGGCCATCGCGGTCAAGCCCATCGGTGTAGCTTCGCGGGAGATGCGCAGTCGCCTGTCTGGTCACCGGGTCGGCCGGATCGTGGCCGGCAATGACGTCGAGCAGCAGCGCGGCATCGGCCACGGTGCGCGTGAGCGGACCGATGGTGTCCTGCGTCAGCCCGCACGGGACCAGTCCGCTGCGGCTGACCAACCCCATGGTCGGGCGCAGGCCGACAAGGTTGTTCGCCGACGCCGGCGAGCGGACCGAGTTGATGCCATCCGTGCCGATGCCCAGCAGCCCGAAGCTGGCCGCGATGGCGGCGCCTGTGCCGCCGCTGGAGCCACCGGGCGTGCGCGTCAGGTCATAGGGGTTCAGGGTCTGCCCGCCCAGCGTGCTGACGGTCTCGCCGCCCGAGGCCAGCTCGTGCAGGTTGGTCTTGGCCAGCACGATGGCGCCGGCCTCGCGCAGGCGGCGCACGATAAAGGCATCCTCCCGCGCCAGGTTGCCCTGCAGGCAACGCGCGCCCGCCGTCGTCTCGACGCCGGCGCATTCGATGTTGTCCTTGATCAGCACGGGGATGCCATGCAAAGGCGCAAGCGGCGCCGACGGGCTTGCCGCGGCCTGCGCATCGAGCTGCTCGGCTTCCGCCAGCGCCTGCGGATTGAGCTGCAGCACGCTGTGGATGCGCGGGCCGCGCTTGTCATAGGCCGTAATCCGGTCCAGATAGCCCTGCACCAGCTGGCGCGCGGTGAGCCGGCCTTCGCGCATGGCGGCATGCACGCCGGACACGGTGGCCTCCATGACGCTGGTGCCGGATTCGAGGTTGGATTCCATGTTTGCTTTCCTTGCACCCGACGCGCAGGCGCCGGGTGGTTGAGTCGTTGGGGAGCGGCATGCCGCCCCCCTGATGCGCTACCGGTTGACCAGCTTTGCCGGCAAGGTCCAGATAAGAAATGCGCCGAGAATAAGCATGCCCGCGATCATGTAGTACGCGCTGCTGCTGCTCTGGGTCAGGTCACGGAGATACCCGATCATGTAGCCGCTGGTAAAGCCGGCCAGGTTGCCGATCGAGTTGCTCATGGCGATCGCCGTGGCCGCTGCCGCGCCGCTGAGGAACGCCGTGGGCAGTGACCAGAACAGCGGCGAACAGGTCAGGATGCCGGCCGCGGCAATCGACAGGAACACCAGCGAGAGCGCCGTGCTGTGCATGATCCAGGGCAGCGCCAGGAAACCGATGGCGCCCATCATGCACGGCACGATCAGGTGCCAGCGCCGTTCGCGGTGCTTGTCGGCGCTCTTGGCGAAGAAGTACATGGTGATGATCGCCGCAATATACGGGATCGCGCTGAGCAGCCCGATCTGTATCGGGTCGGAGACGCCTGTCGACTTGATGAACGTCGGCAGCCACAGCGTGATGCCGTACTGGCCGGTGACGTAGCAGAAGCAGATCAGGCTGATCAGCCAGACACGCGGGTCGGTGAAGACATTGCCTACGCGCGCCACGGGCCCCGCCGCCTTGTTGTCCTCCGCCTTGGCCCGTTCGAGCACCTGCTTCTCGTCGTCACTGAGCCATTTGGCCTTGGCGATGGAGCTGTCCAGGTACCAGAAGCACGTCAGGCCGAGCAGCACCGCGGGCACGGCTTCGATGAAGAACATCCACTGCCACCCCGCCCAGCCCGCGATGCCGCCCATGCTGCCCATCAGGAAGCCGGACAGCGGGTTGCCGATGATGCCCGACAGCGGCGAGCCCATGCAGTAGATCGCCATGATCTTGGCGCGGCGGTGCGAAGGGTACCAGCACGTCAGGTAGTACACGATGCCGGGCGTAAAGCCCGCTTCCGCCAGGCCCAGCAGGAAACGCAGGGTATAGAAGGCGGTCGGTGTCTCCACGAACACGAAGCATGCCGACAGCAAACCCCAGGTGACCATGATGCGGCCGATCCAGACCTTGGCGCCGAAGCGGTGTAGCGCCAGGTTGCTGGGGATTTCGAAGAGAAAATATCCGATGAAGAAAATGCCGGCGCCAAGGCCGTAGACGGTTTCGCTGAAGCCAAGGTCCTGCGACATCTGGAGCTTGGCAAAGCCGACGTTGACTCGGTCGAGATAGGCAATCAGGAAGCAAAGCATGAGGAACGGCACGAGGCGCCAGCTTACCTTGCGATAAACGGCGTCTTCGTACGAACTCACCTTTGCCCCGGCCTGCAGGGTAGTTTCCACAGCGTCTCCTTTTGCATTGTCAGGTACGTCAGTGCTGCTGCGCCGATCCTGATTCGATCAGTGCTGTGTGGAACAAGCCTGTACCGCCGGAGCCGGCGACCGCGCGCGTGCCGACCTGCTGGCGACCGGCTCGCTGCAAGGCCCTCCCCGGCCTTGCGATGCGAACCGGTGCGCGCCGCGGCCTCCTGCCCCGGCGGCCCGCGTCAGGCGGCGGCCCTCAGAGGCAAGGGGCACGCGTGGGCGGCGAGATAGTCCATGGCCGCGGCAACGCCGCTGGCGGCCAGCGGAACGCCCGACAGCTTCAACCCCATCTCGCAGCCGGACAGCGTGGCCATGAGCGTGAGATCGTTGCAGTCGCCGAGATGGCCGATGCGGAACATGCGGCCCTTCATCTTGCCCAGCGCCGCGCCGAGCGACATGTTGAAGCGGTCATAGATGATCCGGCGCACGGCGTCCGCGTCGATGCCGTCGGGCATCATCACGCCGGTCAGTACCGGGCTGTAGACCGACGGGTCCGCGCACTGGATCTCCAGCCCCCACGCGCGCACCGCGCGCCGGCAGGCTTCCGCCAGGCGCTGGTGGCGCGCGAAGACGTTGTCGAGTCCCTCTTCCAGGATCATGTCCAGCGCTTCCGACAGGCCATAGAGCAGGTTCGTGCTCGGCGTGTACGGCCAGTAGCCGGTCTGGTTCATGGCGATGATTTCTTCCCAGTCCCAGAAGCTGCGCGGCAGGCGCGCCGTCTTGGCGACTTCGATGGCCTTGGGCGAAACGGCGTTGAAGCTGATGCCCGGCGGCAGCATCAGACCCTTCTGCGAGCCCGAGACCGTCACGTCCACGCCCCACTCGTCATGGCGATAGTCGGCCGAGGCCAGCCCTGAGATCGTGTCGACCATCAGCAGGGCCGGATGCCCCGCCGCGTCGATGGCCTTGCGCACGGCGGCGATATCGGACGTGACGCCGGTCGAGGTCTCGTTGTGCACCACGCACACGGCCTTGATGGCATGACCGCTGTCCTGGCGCAGGCGCGCCTCGATCATGTCTGCCTGCACGCCGCGTCGCCAGCCCTCGATGCCCGGCAGACCGAGGAATTCCGGGCGCAGGCCGAGCTTCTCGGCCATCTTCTTCCAGAGCGTCGCGAAGTGGCCGGTCTCGAACATGAGCACGGTATCGCCCGGGCTCAGCGTATTGGACAGCGCGGCTTCCCAGGCGCCCGTCCCGGAAGCCGGATAGATCACGACCGGCTGCTCCGTCTTGAAGATCTGGCGGATGCCGGCCAGCACCTTCAGCCCCAGCGCCCCGAACTCGGGACCGCGGTGGTCAATGGTCGGGTAGCTGATGGCGCGCAGGATGCGGTCCGGCACCGGGCTCGGTCCGGGGATCTGCAGGAAATGACGGCCAGCGGGATGGAAGTCCAGTTTCAGCATTTACTCCTCCTGTTGAATTTTGCATTCAAAATACTTTAGCAGGCGGAGCCGATAAAGAAAGGGGGCGGCAACAACAAAAATGCGCAGTGTTTACCCCGATCCATCAAGGACTTGCGTCTTGTCGGCAGTGTGCTAGGCGTCTGATAGAATCGCGAGGAAACCGACCCTCGTTGGACTTTGCATGCAAGATCCCATTTCTTCCAGCGAAACTTCGTTCGCGTCCGTGCTCCCCAAGGTTGAGCGGCAGCGCCTGCATGACACCGTGGTGGGCCACCTGCGCAACTTCATCGTGGAGGGCGTGCTGAAGGCCGGCACCAAGCTCAACGAGCGCGAGCTGTGCGAAACGCTTGGCATTTCGCGCACCCCGCTGCGCGAGGCGTTCAAGGTGCTGGCGGCCGAAGGGCTGATCGACATCTCGCCTAATCGCGGCGCCACGGTCGCCAGCCTCTCTGCGACGGAGATCCTGGATACGTTCGAGCTGATGAGCGGCCTGGAAGCGATGTCGGGTGAACTGGCCTGCGAACGCATCACGCCGGTGGATCTTGCGGAGATCAAGGCCCTGCACTACGCCATGCTGGCGTGCCGCGCGCAGGACGACCTGTCGGGCTATTACCAATACAACCGCCAAATCCACGACCGCATCAACCTGGCCGCGCGCAACAGCGCGCTGCGCCAGACCTACCTGGCCGTGAATCGCAGGCTGCAGGCCTTGCGGTTCCGTTCGAACTTCCAGAAATCGAAGTGGGACAGCGCGATCCACGACCACGACGAGATGCTGGTGGCGCTGGAAGCGCGCGACGGCAAGCGCCTGGCAGCAATCCTGCGCCAGCATCTGCTCGACAAGCGCGACGCGGTGCTGAACCTGCAGGCGGCCGAGGCGGAAGCGGCGGACGCGGCCTCAGCGGGATCCCGCGACTGAGATTCAGCGCCGCCGGCCAAGCATGCCCGAGCCCGTCAGGCTACGCCATCCGACGATGAAGGGGATGTTGCGGGTCAAGTAGGTCACCGCAACCCCGTTCGCCGAACGGACCGTCCGCGGTCAGTCCTCGCCCCGGCGCCAACCGGGCGCCCCCCCCCCCTTTGACCAGCAGATGGCAGGCAGGGCCAGCGTCAGGACACGTTTCGACGCCGGGCCACCTGATATATCACATATCTGATAGGATGCCCGTGAGATCCACGCAACCGGCGGCGCGCGGTTCAGGGGAAGTCGCCGGTTGAAAACCGAGTCCAGCCGAACATGACAACGACGATTGTTTACACCCACGCCGCCTGTCTCGAACACCGGCCGGGGCCGCACCATCCGGAGTCGCCAGAACGCCTGAAAGCCGTCGTGCAGGCGTTGCGAACGCCCGAGTTCGCTGCGCTGGCATGGCGCGATGCGCCGATGGGCACCGTCGAGCAGCTGCAACTGATCCACGATTCGCACTACATCGACGAGATCGCGCAAAGTGCCCCCTCGCGGGGATACGTGCCGCTGGACGCGGGCGACACCGTCATGTCGCCGGGCTCGTGGGAGGCCGTCATGCGCTGCGTCGGGGCGGCTTGCGCGGGGGTCGACGCGGTGATGGACGGCCAGGCGCGCAACGTGTTCTGCGCGACGCGGCCGTGTGGCCATCACGCTGAACCGGCGAAGGCGATGGGCTTCTGCATTTTCAACCAGGCCGCCATCGCGGCGGCCTACGCCTTTGAGGCGCACAAACTCGAGCGCGTCGCCGTGGTCGATTTCGATGTGCATCACGGCAACGGCACCCAGGCGGCCTTCTTCAACCGCCCCGAGCTGTTCTACGCCTCCAGCCACCAGTCCCCCTTCTATCCAGGCACGGGAGCCCGGTCCGAGACAGGGGTGAACCACAATATCGTCAACATCCCGTTGCCGCGCGGCTGTGAGCCGGCGCAGTTTCGTGCCGCGATTTCGGCCCTGCTGCTTCCCGCGCTAAGGGCGTTCGCCCCCGACATCGTCATTGTCTCCGCTGGCTTCGACGCGCATCGCCTGGATCCGCTCGCCGGCATGAACCTGGAGGACAGCGACTTCCACTGGATCACCCGGGAACTGATGCAGATTGCCGACGAAACGTGCAACGGCCGCATCGTGTCGATCCTGGAAGGCGGCTACAGCCTGGACGCATTGGCCACGAGTACGGCGGCGCATGTCAGCGCGCTGATGGCGTAAAGGTGTTGGGCGGCAGCGCGCCTTTATGAGAAGATTTGTGCGCCACAAGCGCCACGAAACATAACCGGCTGCCGCATTGCAGCCGATTCTTTTCATACGTGCCAACACAAAACCACAGGCACGGTTATTCATTGGCGTCTTGGGCAATGTCGTCAGCACGGTTCGCTTACGCAGCATTTACCAGGAGACTCCATGAATCCGAAGCCAGGCTTGCGGTGGTTCACCGCCGCGATTGCATCCCTCTGTCTGACGACCAGCTTCGCGCCGTCATCGTACGCGGCTTCCGTGGCGCCGGTCGCCGCCGAGAACGGCATGGTCGTCACCGCGCAGCACCTGGCTACCCGAGTCGGCGTCGATGTGCTGAAGCGCGGTGGCAATGCGGTCGACGCCGCCGTGGCGGTGGGTTATGCGCTGGCCGTGGTGTATCCGGCCGCGGGCAACCTCGGTGGCGGCGGATTCATGACCATCCAGCTGGCCGATGGCCGCAAGACATTCCTTGACTTCCGGGAGGTCGCGCCCAAGGGTGCGACGGCGAACATGTACCTGGACAAGGACGGCAACGTGATCAAGGGCGCCTCCACCAAGGGACATCTGGCCGTGGGCGTGCCCGGCACCGTGTCAGGCATGGAGTACGCGCGCCGCAAGTATGGAACGATGAAGCGCGCCGACCTGATCGCGCCGGCCATCAAGTTCGCGGAGAACGGCTTCACGCTCCAGCAGGGCGACGTGGATATGCTGCTCACCGCAACCAAGGACTTCGAGCAAGACCCGGCTTCCGGCGCAATCTTCCTGAACAAGGGCCAACCGTTCCAGGTGGGCCAGAAGCTGGTTCAACGCGACCTGGCCAAGACGCTGCGTGCGATCAGCAACGGGGGCACCGAAGGCTTCTACCAGGGCTGGGTAGGGAAGGCGATCGTTGCCTCCAGCCAGGCTGGAAAGGGCCTGATCACGCAGGCGGATCTCGATGATTACAAGACGCGCGAACTGGCACCGGTCGAGTGCGATTACCGTGGCTATCACGTCGTGTCGGCGCCGCCGCCCAGCTCGGGCGGCGTGGTCATCTGCGAGATGCTGAACATCCTGGAAGGCTACCCGCTCAAGGACCTGGGCTACCACTCCGCGCAGGCGGTGCACTACCAGATCGAAGCCATGCGCCACGCCTATGTCGACCGCAACAGCTACCTGGGCGATCCTGACTTCGTAAAGAACCCGCTGGACCGCCTGCTGGACAAGAACTACGCGGCGAGGATTCGCGCGGCGATCGACCCGAAGAAGGCAGGCGTTTCGAAGGACATCAAGCCCGGCGTGGCGCCGCATGAAGGCAGCAACACCACGCACTACTCGATCGCAGACAAGGACGGCAACGCCGTTTCCGTCACGTACACGCTCAACGACTGGTTTGGCGCGAAAGTGACGGCGGCTACGACGGGCGTGGTCCTGAACGATGAGATGGACGACTTTACCGCCAAGGTCGGCGTGCCGAACCTGTACGGCCTGGTCCAGGGCGAGGCCAATTCCATTGCCCCGGGCAAGCGCCCGCTCTCGTCGATGAGCCCGACCATCGTCACCAAGGACGGCAAGCCGGTGATGGTGGTGGGCACGCCAGGCGGCAGCCGCATCATCACAGCGGTACTGCTGACCATGATCAACGCCATCGACTACAACATGAACGTGCAGGAAGCCGTGGACATGCCGCGCTTCCATCAGCAATGGCTGCCGGACCTGACCAATGTGGAGGACTACACATTGTCCCCGGATACGCGCAAGATCCTGGAAGACATGGGGCATCGCTTCGGCCCGCCACAGCCTGCCAACCACCTGGCGGCCATCATCGTCGGCGCACCGGCTCTCGGTGGCAAGCCGGTCGGGAACAACCGGTTCTATGGCGCCAATGACCCGCGCCGCAACACCGGGCTCGCCGCCGGTTATTGATTCGGCATTGCACGCTGGACGCCCTCTGGGCGGACAGCAGGCAGGCGGCGCGAGACCAGTCGGCTCGCGCCGTTTGCTTTTTCAGCGTGGCGGGATCGGCCTGCCGTCACGGGCAACAATGCGCATTCCGCCTGAGTGGCCCATAAGGCTGCCCTCCTCCGCCGGCTCACGTGACGCTTTGATCCCCTTCTTCCCCATGGCAAGCAAACCGCGTGCAACCTGGGATAAGGTATTGGTGCGAAGGCGGACGTCGGCATTATTATTCTGAGATATACGTGGAGTCGCCAATGGATCACAAGATTGTCGCGTCGAAGGCTTCGACCGGGATACCCGGTCTCGACGAAATTCTTGGCGGCGGATTTTCCCGCGGACATGCGTTCCTGCTGGAGGGAAGTCCCGGCACGGGCAAGACGACGATCGGCCTGCAGTTCCTGCTCGCAGAACCGAACGACGCGGCGCTGTACCTTACGTTGTCGGAAACCGAACTGGAATTGCGGGAAGGCGCAAGTTCGCACGGATGGCTGCTCGGCGACAACATCACGATCTTCGAACTGGTTCCGCCAGAAAGCCTGTTAAGTGCGGAGCAGCAGCAGAGCCTGCTTCATTCGTATGATCTCGAACTTGGCGAGACCACCAGGCAGATATTCGAAGCCTTCGAGAAGGTGCGCCCCGCAAGGGTGGTGCTGGACAGTTTGTCGGAGATACGGCTGCTGGCACAGAGTTCCCTGCGCTACCGCCGACAGATCCTCGCCCTCAAGCATTACTTTTCGCGCCAGGGCGCAACCGTCCTGCTGCTTGACGACCTGACCGCCGAGTCGATGGACAAGACGGTCCACAGCGTTGCGCACGGGGTCGTCAATCTCGAACAGCTGGCCCCGGAGTACGGATCCGAACGCCGGCGCTTGCGCGTCTCGAAATATCGCGGCCAGGCATTCCGCGGGGGCTATCACGATTTCACCATCCGGTCCGGAGGCGTCACGGTTTTTCCGCGTCTTGTCGCCGCAGAACATCGCACCGAGTTCGCGCGCACGCAGATGAAGTCCGATATACCGGAGCTGGATGCCTTGCTGGGCGGAGGCCTGGAACAAGGCTCCAGCGCGCTGATCCTTGGGCCGGCAGGCACCGGCAAGAGTACCTTCGTGTTCCAGTTTATTGCGGCCGCCGTTCGCCGCGGCGAGCGCGCGGCCGTCTTTGTATTCGATGAAGAGCTTGGCCTGCTGTTCGAGCGCACCCGCGCCGTGGGTATCGACCTGCAAAGCATGCAGGCGTCGGGCGCACTGCATATCGAGCAACTCGACGCGGCCGAGCTTTCCCCCGGCGAGTTCACCCATCGCGTGCGGGAGCGGGTGGATTTTGCGCATGCGAAAGCCGTGGCCATCGACAGCCTTAACGGCTACCAGGCTGCGATGCCCGAGGAACGCGCGCTCGTCCTGCACATACACGAGCTCCTGCAGTACCTGAACCGGCAAGGCGCCACGACGTTCCTCACGGTGGCGCAACACGGCCTGGTCGGGGACATGAAAGCCCCGGTCGACGTCACCTACCTGGCCGACACGGTCATCCTGCTTCGCTACTTCGAAGCCTTCGGGAAGGTGCGCCGCGCCGTGTCCGTGGTCAAGAAGCGCGCCGGCGCCCACGAATCCACGATTCGCGAGTTTGGCATCGGCGCCGCGGGGCTGCACCTGGGCAGTCCGCTGGAGCACTTCCATGGCGTGCTGAGCGGGGTGCCAAGCTTCATCGGCGAGCGCGGGCCTCTGCTAGCGACGGAGCGGGAACGCAATGCCTGACGGGTCGCAAACCGTGCATCGCGCGTTGGTCGTGGCGCCGCTGGGTCGCGATGGCGCCATCCTGCTTTCGCTACTGCATGACGTGGGCGTCAGCGCGCAGTCGCTCCCCGACCTGGCGTCCTGTGAAAGCCATCTCGATGACGACGTGTGCTTTTGCGTCATTACCGAAGAAGCCCTCCTTCAATCGCCGCATCGTGGCCCGCTGCGATGGCTGGCCGCTCAACCGAGCTGGTCGGACCTGCCGTTCATCGTACTGGCCCATTCGCAAGGCAGCGCGCATCGCATCGACATTGCGTCCCATATCTGCACCCTGCTCGGCAACGTGACATTCGTCGAGCGCCCCTTCCATCCAACGACCTTTGTGAGCGTCGCGCGCACCGCGGTGAAAACGCGTCTGCGCCAATACGAGGCGCGCGCCCGTATTGAAGAACTGAAGGAGGGCGAGCAGCGCTTGCGCACCGCGCTCTCGGCGGGACAACTGGGATCCTGGGAACTTGACCTGGAACGTTGGACGCTGACGGCTTCCGATGTCTGCAAGGCCATGTTCGGACGTTCCCCGGCGACCCCGTTTCGCTACCCGGACTTGCTGGCGAGCGTCCATGCGGAAGACCGTCCGGCGATGCAGGCCGCCGTCCGAAAGAGTGTGGAGACCGGCGCCGAGTATTCGACCGAGCATCGGGTCGTGTGGCCGGATGGATCGATCCATTGGGTCGAGATGCGCGCGAGGCGCGTGCAGACCGCCACGGCGACGGGCCAATCCTATCGGCTGGTGGGCGTCTCGCGCGACATCACCAGCAGCAAGACCGCGCAGCAGACCCTCAAGCTGCTGAACAGCAGCCTGGAAGCCCGTGTGGCGGAGCGCACGGCTGCGCTCGAGCAAGCGCACCAGAAAATCCTGGAGGAAATTGCCCAGCGCGAACGAACGGAGGAATTGCTGCGGCAATCCCAGAAAATGGAAATGCTGGGACAGCTGACCGGCGGTATTGCGCATGACTTCAACAATCTGCTGATGGCAGTGCTCGGCAACCTGGAGCTGCTTCGCAAGCAGGTTCCGGCGAATGCCCGCGTGACGCGCCTGATCGACGGCGCGATTCACGGCACGAACCGCGGTGCCGCGCTGACCCAGCGCTTGCTGGCGTTCGCCCGGCGGCAAGACCTGACCATCGGGCCCGTTGACGTCGGGAAACTCCTTGGCGGCATGCATGCGCTGATCGAGCGTTCGGCCGGCCCCGGCATCGAACTGGTCACGGCGCTATCGCCAGACATGCCCATGGCATTGGTCGACGCGAATCAACTGGAGCTGGCCATTCTCAACCTGGTCGTCAACGCGCGCGACGCCATGCCCCGCGGCGGCATGCTGACGATCCGTTCGACGGTCGTAGATGCGCCCGCGGCGGCCGATCTTGCTGCCGGAAGATATATTTGCCTGAGCGTCACCGACAACGGCGCGGGCATGGACGCCGCCACGCTGGCGCGGGCCACCGAACCTTTCTTTTCGACCAAGGAGATCGGCAAGGGAACCGGCCTGGGACTCTCCATGGTCCATGGGCTCGCGCGGCAGCTGAAAGGCACGCTACGCCTCAGGAGCGAACCGGGACGGGGAACCAGCGCCGAATTGTGGTTGCCCGTGACGGACAAGGCCGAGAGCCTTGCGACGGTCGCGGAGGCTGCCGGGGACACGCAGGGCGTGAAAGGCCTGACGATCCTCGTCGTCGACGACGACCCGCTGGTGTGTGCGAGCACCGCCGCCCTGCTGGAAGACCTTGGACACGTCGTCATCGAGGCGGAAACGGGTGCGCAGGCGATCGATATCCTGCGTGAAGGCAATCCCGTCGATCTCCTCATCACGGACTATTCGATGCCCGGCATGACCGGTGTCGAGTTGGTCAGGGCCGCCCGGGAGCTATCACCGGGCTTGCCGGCATTTCTTGCGACCGGCTATGCAGAAGCACTGGCCGACACCGCGCCGGAGCTGCCGAAACTGCGAAAGCCTTATCGGCAATCTCAGGTCGCTGCCCAGATCGCGGAGCTCTTCGGGTCTCGCGCGCAGGCGGTCTCTCGGGCGGTCTCTTCTACGGACGGGAAGCGGCGCTCAATCATTCTCGTGGTCGACGATGACCGCATCGTCCGCGAAAGCACGGCCGCGATGCTGGAGGACCTTGGATTCGACACGATCGAAATGGAATCCGGCGAGGAGGCGCTCGACCTCTTGCGCACCGGCCACACCGTGGACCTGATCATCGCGGACTACTCGATGGGCGGGATGACCGGCACCGAACTGGCGCGATCGGCCAGGACCATCCTCTCCGACTTGCCAGTACTGATTACGACCGGCTACGCAGACATACCCGTTCACAAGGATGACGCGAAGCTGCCGATGCTGCGCAAACCCTATGGCCCGTCGCAGGTCATGGGAGAGATCGAAAAAATTCTCGGCTCGCGCCGGCCGCTTGCGTGATCGGCCGGCAACGGCGCCATGATGGCCCGCCGGCGCACGCCACTTCACAAACGGTTACAACCCCGCACGCGTGGAACCCCTATGCTCTCGTCCGCAAGCGGCCAGCGGTGGCCAATGCATGACGGAGCGAACTCAATGGGCAGGATCGGGGTACTGGGCCTGGTGGCGTCTGCAGCGACGCTGTTGTGTGCTGGCGGGAATGCCTTCGGCCAGCAGGTCGTGGGCGGCATGGGCGAGCCGGTTCATGTCGGCGCGTTCGGTACGCATGCCGATAGCCCACTGGCGGTCCGCAATCCGGGGACAAGACCATCGGCCAGGGCGCGGCGCCCACGCAATACCGGGATGACGGGCGCGCCTGCGCGGCAAGCGACACCTACCTTGCCGGGAAGGCATCTGCGCTAGCCAGGGACGGCGCGAAGCCGTCGCAGGCAGCTGCCGATGCCCTCGCGATGCATCAAGCCGCGGGTTTAGCCGTGGTGGTCTTCGTCGTGGTGGTCGTGATGACTGTCATGGTGGTGGTGATGATGGTGGCGGTTCCACTCGTCACGTTCCCACCAGCGATGACCATCCCAATAGCGGTCGCCGTGCCAGCCCGCGCGCGTGCCGGCCGCAATCGTGGCGGGCCGCGCGTGGTCGACCGGAGCCGGCTGGACATAGACCGGCGCGCCCCGTTCATCCACATACTCGCGCGCCAGCGCAGTCGTGGTGGCGGCCGCGGCAAGCACCCCTAGGGTCAGGCAAGCAGCGTAGCGTCGGATCATGATTTACCTCCTTAGAAGACGAACCAGTATCTTCAATCTACGGCGCAAACCCCGCCCGCCATCTGCCATGGCGGCTGAAAGCCTTGTCGGTGCCTGTCCGATATCGCGACACGCAGTCGAGCCCGCTGCGAAAACGCATGCACATTTTTCCGATTCGCCGGGCGGGCGCTGGTTGAAGGGATTCATCGCTACAACCAAAGTGCCCGCCGCAACGCTTGGGGCAAGCACCGCGCTCTTGTTGCCTACCCGGGAAACAGCGCCATCTGCCCGGTCAGCAGCGTCTCGAAATCATCATCGAGGAACGGCAGGATCGCATCGGCAATCGGCTGAAGCTGCCTGGCGACGTAGTGGCTGTAGTCGATCGGCGCCGCGCGCGCTTCGAGCGGCTCCGGCCCGGCTGTGGTCATCACATAGCTGATCCAGCCGCCACGCTGGTATTGCAGCGGGCGGCCGTGGCGTTCGTTATAGGCATCGGCCATGCGCGCGGCGCGCACGTGCGGCGGCACATTGCGCTGGTAGTCGTCGAGCCTGCGGCGCAGGCGCTTGCGATAGACCAGCTGCTCGTCAAGCTCGCCGGCCAGCGTGCGGCGCACGATGTCCCGCACATAGTCCTGGTAGGGCTCGCGGTTGAAGATCTTTTCATAGAGCGTCTGCTGGAACTGCTGGGCGAGCGGCGACCAGTCCGTGCGCACGGTCTCCAGCCCCTTGAACACCATCTCCGCCCGGCCATCCGGCCGCTGCACCTGCCCTGCATAACGCTTCTTGCTACCCAGGTCCGTGCCGCGGATCGTCGGCATCAGGAAGCGCCGGTAGTGGGTTTCGAACTGCAGTTCCAGCGCGCTGTCCAGGCCATGGGCCTGCGCGAGGTGCTCGCGCCACCAGTCGTTGACGTGGGCGACCAGGCTGCGGCCGATCTGTGCGGCGTCGGCCTCGGTGCGCGCGCGGCGCAGCCAGACGAAGGTGGAATCCGTGTCGCCATAGATGACCTCGTAGCCGCGGGCCTCGATCAGCGCCCGGGTCTGCTGCATGATCTCGTGCCCGCGCATCGTGATCGACGAGGCAAGCCGCGGGTCGAAGAAGCGGCAGCCGCTCGACCCGAGCACGCCATAGAACGCGTTCATGATGATCTTGAGCGCTTGCGAGAGCGGCTTGTTGCCGTCACGCTTGGCGATGTCCCGGCCTTGCCAGACCCTGGAGACGATTGCCGGCAGGCAGTGCTTCGTGCGGGAAAAGCGCGCGCCCCGGAATCCGGCCACGGAGTCGGCATCGTCCGGATGCGCCAGCCCCTCCACCAGCCCGACCGGGTCGATCAGGAAGGTGCGGATGATGGACGGATAGAGGCTCTTGTAGTCCAGCACCAGCACCGATTCATACAGGCCGGGGCGCGAATCCATGACAAAGCCGCCGGGACTGGCCTCCGGCGCCTTCTCGCCGAGGTTGGGCGCTACATAGCCCTGGCGGTGCATCAGCGGCATGTACAGGTGCGTGAAGGCCGCCACCGACCCGCCGCTGCGGTCCACCGGCAGGCCGGTCACGGTGGCGCGCTCCAGCAGGAACGTCAGCAGCTCCGTCTGCGCGAAGATCCGCGTCACCAGTTCGCAGTCGCGCAGGTTGTAGCGCGCCAGGGCCGGCTTGTCGTGCTCGAACATGCGGTCGATGGCGTCCATGCGGTCATAGGGGTTGTCGATCGCCTTGCCTTCGCCAAGCAGCGACTGTGCCACCGATTCGAGGCTGAACGACGGAAAGCTCCAGGTTGCGGAGCGCAGCGCCTCGATGCCGTCGATGATCAGGCGCCCGGCGGCGCCCGCGAAATAATGCTGCTGGCTGGTGTGTTCGCGCCATTCCATTTCCGCGCCGCCACGGCCAAGGCGCAGGGGAATCTTCAACTGGCGCGCATGTTCCTGCAACACGCGCAGATCGAACTGGACCAGGTTCCAGCCGATGATCGCGTCGGGGTCGTGGCGGGCCACCCACTCGTTCAGCCTTTCGAGCAGGACCTGCCTTGTGGCGCAATATTCGAGCGAGAAATCGACCTCCGCGGGGGCCGGCGGTGCCGCGCCCAGCATGTAGACCTGGCGCTGGCCGCAGCCTTCCAGCGCAATCGAATAGAGATCGCCGAACGCGTTGGTTTCGATGTCGAGCGAGACCAGGCGCAGCGTCGGCCGATAGTCCGGCGCGGGCTTCATCTGCGCGTTGCGCAGCACGCCGCTGCTGTCGGCCTCGCCGGCGTAGGACACCGGCGCTGTGATGAAGCGCTCCATCAGGAAGCGCTCATGCGGACGGATATCGGCTTCGTAGACATCCACGCCGGCGTCGCGCAGCGCACGGCTGTGCTGGCCCAGTTGCCGGTACTGGCGGCAGTAAAGGCCCAGGACGGGCCTGCGCTGGAAATCCCGGAGACCGAGCGTGCGCAGCTCGGCCTGGCCGTCGCCGTGCAGCATCGCCTCGGCGCGCTCGCGCTGCGCCTCGGGGACGAACGCAATGGCCGGCTGCGGCGGCAGGCGCAGCAGGCGCGGTCCGTCGTCGGTCGCCAGCCAGAACTCGACCTCCGTTCCAGCCGGCGTATCCCGCCAATGTCGGGTCAGGATAAAACCCTGTTGAAGTGCCACGCCGCAAACCTTAAGAACCGCTCCGGGCAGGATTCTAGCGGAGAGCCGGACCCGGAACCGATCAGGCGCGGAACAGCATCGCCAGCCGCACCAGGTCGACGACGCGGCTGCACTGCATCTTGGCCTTCAGGCTGGCAATCTGCTTGCGGACGGTGTGCTCGGAAACCGAGTTCGCCACCGCGACCTCCTGCGGCGTGCATCCACCTACCAGTGCGGCCAGCACGCGCGTCTCGGCCCGGGTAATGCCGAACTCCGCGACAAGGCAGGACAGGTCAAGCGCCTGGCCCGCGGTGTTCCGGCGCAACCGGACCAGTGCCAGCGGCTCGCCGACCAACTGCAGCGTGGCCGGAGCAGGCGCGATATCAAGCGAAAGCGAATCTCCCGACGACAGCGCGACCGACGCGTGCGTGCGTGAGCGGGTCCGCATGGCCAGGCGCAGCTGATCGAGGACTTGCGCACCGACCGCGCCGTTCGGATGCGACAGGCGCCCGTGCCGGATGGTCAGCCCCTGCCGGCTGTCGAACAGCGCGCCACACGACGGCGACATCCGCACCACCGTGCCGCCCTGCGACATCAGGCATACGGCCTCGCCAAAGGCACCGAACGTCTCTTCCAGAACGTCGATGCTCTGCGCAATCAGGGCTTGCTTGGTAGCCAGCGCCGCCCGGAACGCACGGACATACGTGCCGATGTCGCCACGGCTCAAGCGCTCGCGCGCGCCCGTCTCGACTGACGCCCGCTGGAAGCTCATGGCGGTCAGGCGCGAGCCATTGCGCTCGAGCAGCAGCGCCAGGATCTGGCGCTGGCCGTTGGGTCGCAGGTAATCGTTGTGGAACGCCGAACGCAGCAGCGTCGCGCGTGGAATGGCCTCGTTGCTGTCGATCCAGGCGCCCACGTCCTGGTTCGCGGCCACATGCGTCAGCAAGTCGTGCCTGTGGAAATGTTCTTCGTATGCCTTCAGCGTGGCGTCGGCCAGCCCGACATGGCTGACATGCATGAGATCGCGGACCCCATCGACCATGAGGAACGAGCCGGAATCGGCGCCGATCAGGTCGCGGGTGGCCGTCAGGATATCGGCCCACGGCGGCGCGGGCTCCGCAATGCAGGCCACCGCCTCCATGGCCCGGTGAAAATGGATAGACGAAGGCACGTAATTCCCCCCCTGTGCCTGATGAATCATTTGTTTGCCTGATCGCAATGGTCGTCAGGCTATGTTCTGGTGATTGGCCGCATTGTGGTGCGGCTGGCGTAGCGTAGCAGAGGCGCCGGGGGGAGGCGCTAAGCACTATCACCTAAGAGCGAGTTTGGAAAACAGTGCGTCGAGGCACCAAAGCCTTCGGCGGCGATCTCCTGCTGCGCGGCGCGCCGCATTGGCGATCAGAACCTGCCCGGGGAAGAGCTTTTTGGCTTCGGCGACATAGCGCTGGTAATCGTCGCGCCGGAAGACTCCGGCAACCGCATGGTGCCTAGCCCTCGCAACGGAACGTTCCGCCGTTCCAGGCGACGTTGCCGTTTCCGGCCTTGATGTTGCCGGGGCTCTCGCACGCCGCCCATTCCGCGGAAGCCTTCTTGAGCGTGACGATTTCCCTCCTGCCGGGAGCGATCGGGCCAGCGCCACAGCCAGTCATGCAATTGCCCTGGTCGAACCACTCCACGAACACACGGAATGGACAGTGATTCTCGAACACCGCCCTATCCTTGACCCTTGTCCCGTCGAGCGTCACACACGAATTGGCCAGCCGGTAGGTCTTCCCCGGCGTACTGGTATCCGTGCCACCGGTTGCCGTGCCGCCAATTGCCGTGCCACCGGTTATCGTGCCGCCGGTTATCGTGCCGCCGCAACCGCTCAACGAAATGGTCAGCAGTGCCACGCAAGCGATCCTGTTCATGGTAATACCCTCCCGCGTCCCGCGAGCAATGCCGCCTGAATGTGCACGGCAGGCGGCTCCAGATAAACGGCAGATCAGGGCGACCACATGGGCGACGGACGTTCGCCTGGCAGCCGTGCGCTCTCAAGCGTAGAAAATCATTCCAGGCGTCGCGTCATCGGAACCGATGACAAAAGGAAGGCTGCTGAGCGAAAGCTCATCGGCAGAAGTGCTACTTCGGAGCCAGGGCGCAGAGGTGGTGACAAATCTTGTCACTTCCTGGATCGACGAGTGGCAAAATTTGACCCGCCATCCCATCAAGACCCAGCGTCAATGCCGCAAGCGAGGGTCGTCAGCCAACTTGAGCGCTTATGTGGTCGTGAACTCGATGCTGACGTCTTTGGACTCGCCAATTCCACGCGGTATGGCCAGTTCCTGCCATGTCCGTCTGGACTCGCTATCGACGCACGGCGATCCTACCAGCAAGTATCGGCGCCCACTGGCAGTCACACCGATTCCCGTACGGCGGTTGAAAGACTCAATCGCAGTGCTCACCCTGTACTCCTGGTCTTCAAGGCAGTACCCCACGAAATGCTTTCGGCCAGAGCCTGTCTCGCGTATTCCCCACCGCACGATTGTGACTACTGGGTGTGTGTCAACAGCGGCAATCACCTTGTTCTTCATTGGGTGCCCTATCTCGGATTCACTGCGGACCATGGCCACGAAGAATGCGGTGGTCTGATGCTGCCGCTTTAGTGCCGCCAGGTTGAAAGTAGCGTTCGCGCACCCTTACGCAAAGGGCATGCCAAGTCCCAAGACGGTTGGTGATCCCCCCCTCGAAGAAATGCTTATCCGACTATGCCCGCTTCAGCGGTGGCGTTTGGCGGTCGGGTTTGGCAGCGGTGGTGGGCTAAGGCCTGCGCTGCAACATTCCGCGCAGGTTTTTTTGTTATTGGTCTTGTCCGTCATCGCTTCCGATGACGCGGCGTTCAGAACGATTTCATAAGCTTACGAGCAACCCGAATTCCTACAGAACCGAGGTGCGCGGTGAATAACCGACGCTCCGTCGGACCGGATGTCGGGTAATGGCCGAAAGCTAGCCAACTCAGTCATTCACGGTCAACCAGGCAACGAGCGCGATGGCTTCTGCGAGAGTGGGCTAGGGACTCGCAGTCTGCCGCCACCGATACGGAGCCGCTGATGAATCCTGATCCCGTTCTGCGCACAACCTGGCGCCATGTTCTTGCCATTGGCGCACTGACATTCTGCGCTGCCGCACATGGCGAGCCGGCGGCAACGCCGGAACAGAAATTCCCGCCCGGCTACCTGGAAGCTTGCTCGACCGGATACGACAACGGTCAGGCCACCCACGAACCTGCTCCAGACAAGACGCAAGCCATGACCCCTGGTCCGGTGCTCCGGACCTCACTGGTTGCCCACCCTCCAACCCCGGGTTCTTCGCCAAACAAAGCCAAGACCGGGAAGTGACCAGGCGGATTTCAGGATAAAGAAGGGACATGCCGATCGCGTCGACATGTCCCTTTTCCTATCCTCCCACCACTCGGAAGATGTGCCGGATCCCCGTGGCTCATCTTGAGGCAGCGCATTGGCTGGAGCAGAATGGCATGCAATCCGCGAACGCTGCAGCGCCGTTCTGCGCAAGGCGTTCCTTTGACGGGTATTCCAAATTTTCGCAAAGGAAGAACATGAGCACGCAAGGAAGCCCGATCCGTGCATCGCTGGCCGTCCACTCGCGCGAGAATGGCAAACTGGTTTCGGCACGCGAAGCCGTACGCCTGATTCGCGATGGCGACACCGTGGCGACCGGCGGCTTCGTCGGGATTGGCTTTGCGGAAGAAATCGCCATCGCCATCGAAGCGCTCTGCCTCGCGCAGGATGACGAGGCCCCGGTCAGCATGGCCAAGCCCCGCAACCTGACGCTGGTTTACGCCGCGGGGCAAGGCGACGGCAAGGACCGGGGCCTGAACCATCTGGCGCAGCCCGGCCTGGTGAAGCGCGTCATCGGCGGGCACTGGGGCCTGGTGCCAAAGCTGCAGCAGCTCGCGGTCGGCAACCAGATCGAGGCCTACAACCTGCCGCAAGGCGTGATTACCCATCTGTTCCGCGATATCGCGGCCGGAAAGCCGGGACACCTCTCGCGCGTCGGGCTCGGTACCTTCGTCGATCCGCGCTATGGCGGCGGCAAGCTGAACGAGCGCACCACCGAGGACCTGGTCGAACTGATGCGCATCGGTGACCAGGACTACCTTTTCTACAAGGCCTTCCCGATCAACGTGGCAATCGTGCGCGGCACCACGGCTGATCCGGACGGCAATATCACCATGGAGCGCGAAGCCCTGACGCTCGAAGCCCTGGCGATTGCCATGGCCGCGCACAACTGCGGCGGCCTGGTGATCGTGCAGGTGGAGCGCATCGCCGAACGCGGCTCGCTCAATCCGCGCCAGGTGAAGATACCCGGCGTGCTGGTGGACTGCGTGGTGCTGGCGCAGCCCGAAAACCACCAGCAGACCTTTTCCACGCCCTACAATCCGGCATTTTCCGGCGAGGTCCGCGTGCCGGTGAGCAGCGTGGCGCCGATGCCGATGAGCGAGCGCAAGATCATCGCGCGACGCGCCGCCATGGAACTCAAGCCGAACAGCGTGGTAAACCTCGGCATCGGCATGCCGGAAGGCATTTCGAGCATCGCCAACGAGGAAAGGATCCTCGACCTGATGACGCTCACCGCGGAGCCTGGCGTGATTGGCGGCATCCCTGCCGGAGGGCTCAACTTTGGCGCGGCGACCAATCCGGACGCAATCATCGACCAGCCCTACCAGTTCGATTTCTACGACGGCGGCGGCCTCGATCTCGCCTTCCTGGGGCTGGCGCAGGCCGATCGCCTGGGCAACCTGAACGTATCCAGGTTCGGGCCGCGCCTGGCCGGCGCCGGGGGCTTTATCAACATCAGCCAGAATGCGAAGAAGGTGGTTTTTGTCGGCACCTTCATGGCAGGCGGCAGCGAGATCGCGGTGGTCGATGGCAAGCTGCAGATTCATCGCGATGGCAGCGCCAGGAAGTTCGTCGAGGAAGTCGAACATCGCACGTTCTCAGGCCCGCATGCAGCCGCGTCCGGGAAGCCGGTGCTCTATATCACCGAGCGTTGCGTATTCGAGCTGACCGCGCAGGGCCTGGAACTCATCGAGATTGCGCCCGGCGTCGACCTGGAGCGCGACATCCTTGCAAAAATGGCTTTCACGCCGATCGTGCGCTCCCCTGCCCTGATGGATGCGCGGATCTTCAGCCCCGAGCCGATGGGACTGCGCGCGGACGTGTTGCGCCTGCCGCTGGAAGCACGCGTCGACTACGATCCGGACAAGAACATCCTGTTCCTGAACTTCGAGCAGCTCGAGGTGAAGCGCGCCGAGGACATCGCCGCGATCCGCGCGCAAGTATGCCGCGTCTGCGAGCCGCTGGGCCACAGGGTCTATACCGTCGTCAACTACGAGGGTTTCGTGCTTGACCGCGGGGTGGAGGATGCCTACGTGGAAATGATCGATGAAATGGTGCAGCGCTTTTATATGGGCGTCACCCGCTTCACCACCAGCGCCTTCATGCGCGCCAAGCTCGGCGACACGCTCGCACGCCGCGGGCTGGCGCCCTATGTCTACGAGACCGAGGCCGAGGCGCAGGCGTCCTTGCGCGACCAGTCGGCCTGACGACCGCCCAGGCTGGCGGCCCGGGGCCGATCGCGGCGGGAGCACAGCAACTGGTCCCAGTCGGCCTCCGTAATGCCGGATATCCAGCTGTCGTGTGTCGCCTTTGGCAACACCAGCAAGGTGGACGGCCCGTGCCCGGCGAGTTCTTTCTGCAGTGCGAGTCCCGCCTGAGCGCCAACCAGCTCGTCCTGGCCAGCGACCAGTACCGACGAACGCCCATGGTATTGCCTGAGCGCGGTGGCGGAATCAAACGGGGATTTCAATAGCAGGCCGACCGGGATAAACCACATGATCCGAGCCGCGGTCTCGCGCAGGCTGTGGAACGGCGTGATGAGCACCAGCTCTTCTATGCTGGCGGGCATGGCGGCGGCCACCTGCGCCGCCACGCCACTCCCCAGGGACTCGCCCACCAGCGTCACCGGGCCGGGCCAACGCCGGGACACCTCGCCCATCAACGCCAACGCAGCGGGAACGATCGTGGCCTGCGACGGATTTCCGGGGTTGGGGCCAAACCCGGGATACTCGGCCAGAACCAGGCGGTACCCGCGGTTGTTGAAGATCTTGGCGAGGCTGAGCCGCTCAAGCGCATTGCCGTCGTTCCCGTGGAAGAAAAGGGCTGTTTTCGTCGATGCGTCAACGATTGGCGGCTCCACGACTATCGCGTTCACGCCTGGAATGATCTGGGCGCCGGCATGCGCAACCTGCTCCCGCCACGAGGACGCCTCGCTCGTGACCGGGAAGTAGATGAAGCGGTCCTGGCGCACATACATCCACACCAGCAGCAGGCAATAGCCGAGCACGACAATGTGCAGCGTGTTTCTCAAGGTCAGCCGAACTTGCATGGTGGGAGCCCCTGCAAACGTGAGACACAGCACTGTGGGCGCCCGCGCAAAGCGAAAAGAAGCTCCGGACGGCCGGCCCATGGGCGATGGTACGCCGTCAACATCGTTGATGGGGCATCCGGGCTGCAATTCGGGCCGCCGGACCCGCGACGCGACGCCCCGGCGCCATCCGCCCAGGAGTCTACGGATTGCCCCGGACATGGCCCTCGGACTCCGACAGATAGGCCGCGGCAAATGCCGCGAACACCGGACACGCCGGATTGTGGTTGGCATCTCGCCAGACCAGATGCACCTCGGCCCGCACATCATCGCGCCAGATCGGCCGGAACACCACGTCGGGAAAATGCAGATGCTGCGCCGACGCCGGCACCAGTGCCACCCCCAGTCCCGCGCGCACCAGCGCGAGCACGCTATGGGTCTGGCTCATCTGCTGCACCACGCGCGGGGGCCGGCCGGTGCCGGCCAGCACGGCGCCGATCAGGTCGTGGAAGTACTTGCCCTCCGTGGCGGAATACTGGATGAACCGCTGCCCCGCCAGATCGGCCCCCGCGATGCGCTCGCGCGCCGCCAGCGCGTGCGTCGCATGCACGGCAAGCAGCAGCGGCTCGCTGACCGCCGGCCGGCACTGCAGGTCGGGCTCCATGTCGCCGAGCAGGCGCAGGAAGCCGATATCGATGGTGCCCGTGCGCAACGCGTCGATCTGCGCGACCGACACCATCTCATGCAAGGTCACCTCGATCTCGGGCAAGGCTTCACCGGCCCTGGCGATCAGCTTCGGCACGAGATCGTAGCCGGCCACGGCGGTGAAGCCGATGCGCACCTTGCCGCTGGCGCCGCGGTCGATCCGCCGCGCCACGTCCACCGCATGGCCCGCCAGGGACAGCAGGCGCCGCGCATCGTCGAGCAATGCCGTGCCCGCCGCGGTCAGCCGCACCACGCGGCTGTTGCGGTCGAACAGCCGCACGCCGAGCGACTCCTCCAGCATGCGGATCTGCCGGCTCAGCGGCGATTGCGTCATGAAGAGCCGCGTCGCCGCGCGGCCGAAATGCAACTCCTCGCCCACGGCGATAAAGCAGCGCAACTGGTTCAGGTCCGGGATCATTGCATCATGCCAGAAGTTGGATTGATCGATGCAAACTATAGCTTAGACAGGCAACGATCGCGTTTCTATACTCGGGCAAATCGACAACCTGCCGAGATGCCCGCCAGTGAAACCCGCCATCCTGCTGACCCAACCCGTCGTCCCGAGCCTTGAAGCCGGCCTCCAGGCAGCCTATGAGATCCACCGCCTGTATGGCACGCCTTCGCCCGACGCGCTGCTCGACGAAATCGGGCCGCGCATCGAGGCAGTCGTTACCGGCGGCTCGCTCGGCCTGAAGGAATCGGTGATGCGCCGGCTGCCGGCGTTGAAGATCGTCGCGGTGTCGGGCGTCGGCACCGACGCGGTCGACCTGTCGTATGCCCGCGAGCGCGGCATCCACGTCACCACCACGCCGGACGTGCTGACCGCAGATGTCGCCGACCAGGCCCTCGGCCTGCTGATCTCGGTGTACCGCCGCCTGACCGAAGCCGAGCGCTACGTGCGTGCCGGCCAGTGGGGTAAGTCGTCCCTGTCGCTCGCGCGGCGCTTCAGCGGCAAGCGCATCGGTATCGTCGGCCTGGGCCGCGTGGGCCGTGCGATCGCCGTGCGCGCGGCGGCGTTTGGCTGCCCGTTGTCGTACACCGACCTGCGCGAGCAGCCCGACGTGCCGTACACGTTCCTGCCGGACATCGTCTCGCTGGCCACCCATTGCGATGCGCTGGTGCTGGCGGCGTCCGCCGACGGCGCGAAGCCGGTGGTCGATGCCGCCGTGCTCGATGCGCTGGGGCCAGACGGCGTGCTGATCAACGTGGCGCGTGGACGGCTCGTCGACGAGCCGGAACTGGTGCGCGCGCTGGAAACGGGCCGCATCGCCGGTGCCGGACTCGACGTCTTCTTCGACGAGCCGGCCGTGCCGACCCCGCTGCTCGGCATGGACAACGTCGTCATCCAGCCACACCGCGCCAGCGCGACCTGGGAGACGCGCGATGCCATGGGCGAGATCGTGCTCGCCAACCTGCGCGCCTGCCTGGCCGGCGAGCGTCCGCCGACCACGGTGCTGGCATAAGCCGCGCCCCGACCTCTTTTCCACATTGAACAGGCGCCACAGAACGCCGTGACAAGATCAGGAGACACCATGCAAACCCGCGCATTCCCGGCCTCGGCCCTCTCGCCCATTCCGTCTGTTTCTGCCAATTCCGTTCGTGCTGTCCTCCCGGCGCTGGGCCTGCTGGCCGTAGCCACGCTCGTCACCCTGGCGCCGCAGTCCGCGCAGGCCGGTGGCGCCTTTCCCGAGAAGCCGGTGACCATCGTCGTGCCCTTCCCGCCCGGCGGCGGCACCGACACCGGTGCACGCCTGCTGGCGCAGCGCCTGACCGAGATGTGGGGCAAGGCCGTCGTCATCGAAAACAAGCCCGGCGCCGCCGGCCAGATCGGCAGCGACTACGTGGCCCGTGCGAAGCCGGACGGCTATACGCTGCTGATGGGCAATGTCGGCACGCATGCGATCAACCCGTCGCTGTACAAGTCGTCCTATGACACGGTCAAGAGCTTCGCGCCGGTATCGCTGGTGGCCGACCTGCCGCAGATCATGGTGACCGCTCCCGGCAACCCCGCGGCCACCGTGCCGCAGGCGATTGCGGCGGGCAAGCGCGAGCCGGGCAAGGTTACGTACAGCAGTTCCGGCAGCGGCAGCTCGATGCATCTGGCCGGGGCCATGTTCGCGCGCCAGGCCGGCGTGGAGATGCTGCACGTGGCATACAAGGGCGGCGGTCCGGCCGTGTCCGATGTGATGGCCGGCCATGTGAACTACACGTTCGCGACGCTGTACGAAACCATGGGCATGATCAAGGGCGGCAAGCTCAAGGCCGTGGCCGTCACCGGCGACAAGCGTGCGGCCGCCATGCCCAACGTGCCGACCGTGGCCGAAGCCGGCCTGGCCGGTTATGAAGCGGTGTCGTGGATCGGCCTGCTCGCGCCGGCGGGCACGCCGCCCGCGCTCGTCGGCAAGATCTCGCAGGACGTGCGCACGGCACTGGCCGACCCGAAGGTGAAACAGATGCTGGTCGACCAGGGCGCGGTCCCGGCGACCAGCACGCCAGAGGCCTTTGCATCGCTGATTGCGCACGATACCGCGCGCTATGCGAAGCTGATCCGCGACCTCGGGATCAAGGCCGAGTGACCGCCTGAATCAGGCGTCCCTCATGTCGAGCCGCGTTCGACGATGCGAAACCCGACATCGACAATCGGCTCGGCCACTGACTCGCCGCGGCAGCGGTCCAGCAGCAACCGCGCCGCCCGCGCCCCGATGGCGGCGCCATCGACCTGCACCGTCGTCAGCGACGGGTTCAGGTGCGCCGCGAAATCGGCATCGCCAAAGCCGCAGATCGCCAGGTCTTCAGGAATGCGCAGCCCGCGCGCCAGCGCCTCGACCATGACACCCTGCGCCAGCTGGTCGGAACTGCAATAGATCGCCTCGATCGTCGGGTCCTTTGCCAGCAGGTCGGCCAATGCCTGGCGGCCGAGGGCCAGGCTGCTCGGCGCCGGGACAACGACGGTCGGGACGTCATGCCCTACCGTCGAGACCAGGCCCTCGCGCCGTACCGACGCGCGATGATCGTCGCCCGTTGCAATGCCCAGGCGGCGCCACCCCTTGCCCAGGAAGTATCCCGCGATGGCGCTGCCCACCTTGAGGTGGGAGAACCCGACCACCATGTCGACCGGCCGGTCGCTGAGATCCCACATTTCGACGACCGGGATGCCGGCGCGCCGCAGGCGCTCGCGCGACGCCTGCGAGTGGACCAGCCCGATCAAGGCGATTCCGTCCGGTCGGCGGCTGATCATGGTGCCAAGCAGTGCCGCTTCGCGCGCGTGGTCGTAGCCTGTCTGACCGAGAATCAACTGGTAGCCGGCCGCGTCAAGCGCATCGGTCAGCGCCTTGACCGTGGGCAGGAACTGCGCGACCGCGATGTTCGGCACCAGCGCCGCCACCATCAGGCTGCGCTTCGACTTGAGCCCGCCCGCCAGCAGGTTGGGGATATAGCCCGTTGTCTCGACCGCCTTCTGTACCCGCGCGATGGTCTTTTCCGACACCATGCCGGGGTTGCCGAGCGCGCGCGACGCGGTGATCAACGAGACGCCGGCCTCGCGCGCAACATCATGCAGCGTCACGGATTTCGGCCCATTGGAATTCGACATGCGGATCCTGAATCAGGGTAAATCGCTACCGGCGACACGCGCCAAGGCGATTGACGATCGGGAATGACAACGTTAGCATTTCCTCCATTCCCGCGACGGTCGCCCTAGCTATCCAAAGATATAGAAGCCTCAACCGCGCATAGGAATGACGTATGGATTATATCAGCCCCTTCGCCTTGAAATGATAACGTTGTCATTTGGCGAATCGAAACTGACCTCTCCCCCCTTGTTGCCTGCATCCATGACGAACTGCACCGCTCAATCCGCCGACACCATCGCCTCGATCCGGCTTTCCTCGTGCTACCTGCCGCTGGCCACGCCGATCAGCGATGCCAAGGTCCTGACCGGCCGCCAGAAGCCGATGACCGAGGTGGCTATCCTCTTTGCCGAGATACGGACGCGCGACGGCCACGAAGGCATCGGCTTCAGCTATGCCAAGCGCGCCGGCGGCCCCGGCCAGTTCGCCCATGCCCGCGAGATCGCCCCGGCGCTGATCGGCGAAGACCCGAGCGATATCGCGCGGCTGTGGGACAAGCTCTGCTGGGCGGGCGCGTCGGTCGGCCGCAGCGGCCTGTCGACGCAGGCCATCGGCGCATTCGACGTCGCGCTCTGGGACCTGAAGGCCAGGCGCGCGGGCTTGTCGCTGGCCAAGCTGCTGGGCGCCCATCGCGACGCCGTGCGCTGCTACAACACGTCCGGCGGTTTCCTGCACACGCCGCTGGACCAGTTGCTGGTCAATGCGGCGGCATCGGTCGAGCGCGGCATCGGTGGGATCAAGCTGAAGGTCGGCCAGCCCAATGGCGCGCTCGACATCCAGCGCGTGGCCGCGGTGCGCGAGCGTCTGGGCGATGCGGTGCCGATCATGGTCGATGCCAACCAGCAATGGGACCGTCCGACCGCGCAGCGCATGTGCCGCACGTTCGAGTCCTTCAACCTCGTCTGGATCGAGGAACCGCTGGACGCCTACGACCACGAAGGCCATGCCGCGCTCGCGACGCAATTCGACACGCCGATCGCCACCGGCGAAATGCTGACCAGCGCGGCCGAGCACTGGGACCTGATCCGGCATCGCGCCGCCGACTACCTGATGCCCGATGCGCCTCGCGTCGGCGGCATCACGCCGTTCCTCAAGGTCTGCGCACTGGCCGAGCATGCGGGCCTGATGATCGCGCCGCATTTCGCGATGGAGCTGCACGTACACCTTGCCGCGGCTTACCCGCGCGAACCGTGGGTCGAGCACTTCGACTGGCTCGAACCGTTGTTCAACGAACGGCTGGACATCCGCGACGGGCGCATCATCGTGCCGACCCGGCCGGGCCTGGGCATCACCATCAGCGAACAGGCGCGCGCCTGGACACGCGAGCAGGCTGTATTTGGCGAGCAGGCCTGACATCGCCCACCGCATTCCGCCGGCCTCCCACACAAGAGAGCAAGAGAGACAAGGAGACAAGACATGAAGAAGCTGATTGCATCCGCACTGATGACCCTCGCCATGACGGGGGCGCAGGCTGCGTGGCCCGAGAAGCCGGTCACGCTGGTGGTGCCCTTCCCCGCTGGCGGCTCGACTGACAACGTGGCGCGCATCCTGAGCGCGAAGTACCAGGCGCAGTTCGGCGGCAGCTTTGTGGTCGACAACCGGCCCGGCGCGGCCGGCATGATCGGCGCCGCCGCGGTCAAGCGCGCGCCGGCCGATGGCTACACCGTGTTCGTCTCGTCGCTCGGACCGTTCGTGATCGGCCCGCACCTGACGAAGAACGCGGGCTACGATCCGCTCAAGGACTTCGACTACGTCAGCGTCGCGGTGCAGGCGCCGAACGTGCTGGCCGTGCCGGCGAATTCGCGCTTCAAGACGATCCAGGATGTCGTCGCCTACGAGAAGGCCAATCCGGACAAGCTGACGTTCGCGTCCGCCGGCAACGGTACCAGCGACCATCTCACGGCCGAGCTGTTCTGGCAGCAAACCGGCACGACGGGCATCCATGTGCCGTACAAGGGCGGCGCGCCCGCGATGAATGACCTGCTCGGCGGACAGGTCGATGCGACGTTCATGAACATCAACACGGCGGTGCCGCACATCAAGGCGGGCAAGCTGCGCGCGCTGGCGATCACGAGCAGCGCGCGCTCGCCGATCCTGCCCGATGTGCCCACCATGGACGAGTCCGGCATCAAGGGCGTGACGGTCTACTCGTGGCAGGCCGTGGCGGCGCCCAAGGGATTGCCGCCGGAGGTCAAGGCCAAGCTGCATAGCGCCACGGTCGCGGCGCTCAATGACCCGGCGGTCAAGGCCAGGCTGCTCGAAGTAGGCTTCGAGATCGTCGCCAATACGCCGGAGCAGTTCACCGCGTTCCAGGCGTCGGAGTTCGCGCGCTGGAAGAAGGTGATCGAGGTGGGCAAGATCACGGCGGACTGACGAGCCCGCCGGAACGACGCGATTCAGCCGGCGCTTTGCGCGCCATGGTGCCCGGCCCCGTTTGACCGCTTGGTGCGCCGGATCACCATGAACACCAGCAGCACGACCGGCACGATCAGCAGGCCCTCGACCAGTTCGGGGTCCATGCCCAGGTGCAGCGCGTGCAGCGAGCGCAGGCCGACCGCCGTCAGCGAGAGCACATAGTAGGAAATCGCCGCCACGGACAGCCCTTCCACCGCGTGCTGCAGGTGAAGCTGTGTGCGCGCGGTGCGATCCATCCCCGCCAGCAGCCGCATGGTATTGCCTTCCTGTGCGAGGCTGACGCGCGTGCGCAGCAGGTCGACCGCGCGCGCGACGCGCGTCGTGAACTGCTCCAGGCGGTTCGCGCTGGCGCGGCACGTGTCCATGGCCGGCGTGAAGCGGCGCTCCATGAATTCGGCGATGGTCGGGATGCCCTCGATGCGTTCCTCGCGCAGTTCCTGGATGCGCGCCATCACCAGCCGTTCGTAGGCGCGGCTCGCGCTGAAGCGGTGGCTCGACTCCGCCAGCGCCTCGCCGCGCACGGCCAGGTGCGTGAGTTCCTGCAGCAGGTTGGCGTCCACCTTGTCGTCCGGCGCGGAGTCCATGCGGTGCATCAGTCCGGCCAGCGAGCGCTGCAGCACGTTGAGCGAACGGCCCAGTTCGCGCGCGGCGGGCAGCGCCAGCAGGGCCATCATGCGATAGGTCTCGATCTCGTACAGCCGCTGCAGCAGGCGTCCGCCCTGCGCCTCGCGGAAGCCCTCGTCGATGACCAGGAAGCGCGAAAAGCCATCGGGCTTGATGGTCCAGTCGCAATAGACTTCGCCGTTGCCCAGCACGCGGCTGCCGACCTTGATCGGGCCGTCTATCCACTGCCGGTAGTCATGACGTGCAACCGGGGCATTCTCGCCGGACACCAGTTCCATGCGGATCGCGACGAAACGCTTGCCCGCGATCAGCTCGAACCAGGCCGGTGGAATGTGTTCGGTGGCCAGCCCGGAGAAGTAATCGGTGTCATGCCGGGTGGCCACGAACGTGTAGGTCGAGAATTCCGTGTGGCGTTCCCACTTCAGCTGGCGCTCGCCATTCCATTGCGCGGCATAGTGGGTACTGCCCGGCTCGGGCGGCGGCATGCCGGTCAGTTCGCACAACGCCGTCAGCAACTGCTCATGTACGGCGGCATCGTCCGCCGCATAGATCGCCAGGTGAGCGAGCGCGACGGAGCCTGACAAGCGCAGGAAAGGTCTTGCGTGCAGTTCGTTGGCAAGGCTGGCGCGCAGGGCGTGGTCCATATTCGTCGGTCTTTCGGAAGGTTTCAGTCAGGGAGCGTCCGTCAGGATATCAGTCGAAGATGACCGAACGTCGGCACCGAACTTTAGCAAGACCCGGGCCAAAACCCTGAAATCTATCCTTCCCGGCCTTCCGCGGGCGCTACAGTCGCCCCCTGGATGCCGTGCCGCGCCAGCGCACCGGCCACCACACCGGTCGCCTTCATCGCTTCGACAAAGCCAGCGAGAAAAACCGCCGCGCGCTCGCCACGCGACTTCGGCACGCCCATGGCCTGCCGGATCACCATGAAGCGCTCGCCGAGCAGGCGCAGGCCATCCTTTCCCGCCGCATCGGATTCCAGTTGCTGGAACCGCTTTGCGCGATCCCTTGTCCGACCAGAACGCCATTGCATGCGTGCCGACAGGGACGGGAGACAAGCTGTTGATTGCCAGTGCCTGCGCTGGCTGCGCCTGTCCGGACAGCTTTTCCTACTACGTGATCGATCCCAGGCGCGTCCTGATTCTTGCGCCCAGGAAGGCCTCTGAAACGCGTGACGAGCGGTGCGCGGAAAAGGTGCTGGGAGCCAAGGTGCCTGCAAGCGCCCGAAGGTGACCTTGCTCGGGCCAGCGGCACGCTGCCGCTGAACGCGGATGGCAATTCAAGCCCGGCAAGCAGCCTGCCACATCGGGCAAGCCCCTAATCGTGCCCCGTCACCGCGCGCTTGGTCGCGTGAAATCCGTGCTTGGTCGCATCGCCGACTGCATGCGCACCTGACTTCACGCCGCGGCCGATCGCGAATGTTGCATCGCGCACGGCATGCCCGCCCTTCTTGCCAGCCGCCTTGACGTTGTCCTTGAATGCATGGGCATCCCCGGACAGGCTCGCCTGCGCGAGCGGGGTGGCCGCGGCGAGGATGATCGCGATGATCAGGGTCCTTGTCTTCCTCATGTCAACGTGTCCGATTCTTTCGTGTCAAAGCCCTGTAACCGGCCGTCCCGGCCGGTGTCACATATCGACATTTTAGACTCTGCCCGCGACGGCTCGCGCTCAACGCGCCGCAGGCCCCGCTTCCGTGATGGCGCTGTAGACCAGCGTGCGCAGTTGACGTCGCACGGGATAGGCCGAAGAAGGCAGAAGCTGGGTCAGAAAGAGACCGATCAGTTCCTCCTGCGGATCGACCCAGAAGAAAGTGCTGGCGGCACCACCCCAGAAGAAATCACCCGCGCTACCGGGAATCAGCGTGGATTCGGGCCGCACCGTGGTGGCAAAACCGAGCCCGAAGCCCACCCCGTCATACGTGGCCTCGCTGAACATCGAGCGTGACAGGGCTGGCAGGTCCACGCCGCCGGGCAGGTGGTTGGCGGTCATCAGCTTCAGCGTCTTCGGCGCCAGCAGCCGCACGCCGTCGAGTTCGCCGCCTTGCAGCAGCATGCGCGCGAAGCGCATGTAGTCCGCGGCCGTCGACACCAGCCCGCCGCCGCCCGAGATAAAACTAGGCGGCTTGAGATAAGGACTCGTCTGGGGGTCGTCCTGCAGCATCGGTCCCTTTTTCGACACGACTTTCGAACCGAGAACACCCACCGCGTAGCACGCGCAGAAGCGCGATGCCTTGTCTTCCGGCACATGGAAATCCGTGTCGACCATGCCGAGCGGATCGAAGATGCGCTGCTTCAGGAAGGCCTCGAACGGCATGCCGCTAACCTTGCCGACCAGGTAGCCGAGCACGTCGGTCGATACGGAGTAATTCCACGCCTCGCCCGGCGAGAATTCGAGCGGCAGTGTGGCGAGCTTCTCGATCATCTCGTCGAGCGTGCCGTCGGTGGCAAGTTCGCCGAGCTTCAGCTTGCGATACGCGGCGTCGACGTTGGTGTTCTGCTGGAAGCCGTAGGTCAGGCCCGAGGTGTGCCGCAGCAGGTCGACCACCAGCATCGGCCGTGCCGGCGCACGCGTCTGGAAGCTTTCCATGAAGCCGCCCGCATGGACGCCGAGGTTTTCCCACGCCGGAATGTATTTGCTGACGGGATCATCCAGCGCGATCTTGCATTCCTCGACCAGCATCATGACCGCCACCGACGTCACCGGCTTGGTCATCGAGTAGATGCGGAAGATCGAATCCTGCGCCAGCGGCACCTGCCGCTCGCGGTCGGCGAGGCCCAGCACCGAGTTCAGCGCCAGTTCGCCGCGCCGCCAGACCTGGATCAGCGCGCCGGGCAGCTTGCCGGTCGCGATATAGGATTCGTCGATGAAGCGTTCGACGCGGGCAAGCCGCTCGCGGGACATGCCCCGCGTTTCCCTGCTCTGCATAGTCATCTCTCCCCCGGGATGTGCCTGGACCGGCGTCCCGGTTACTTGGTTACGCCGACCAGGGTGCCGCTGAAGGCGGCGCAAACTCCGCCATCATGACATTTACGGTCCGTTCGCGCCAAGCTCGCAGAAACCCACGGCGCCGAATTTTGCGGCGAAACCGTCCCACGGACTGCTGGTATCCACTAAATTGGAAACTCGCTTGCGAAATGACCTTCAAGGGGGAATCACATCATGGCTGCACGGAATTTCGGATTCACCGCACTGGCCGTTGCAATCACGCTGACAGCATGGTCGGGCATGTCATGGGCCACGGAGCAAGGGGAGCAACGCCGCGACGCACGCGACGTGCGGCAAGATACGCGCCAGGACTCGCGGCATACCAAGCAGGATTGCCGCGCGGCCAACCAGAAGAGCAACGCAAGCTGCCGCCACGACAAGCGCGAGACCAAGCAGGGCGGCCGGCAGACGGCCCGCGACATCAAGTACTGACGCTGCGGGCTGACAGGCGGCCACCCGCCTCGCCTGTCAGCCTCCCAATACCCTGCCCCCGCCGTAGCTCGACTGCGTGGGCGCCATCCCGCCAAGGGTCACCCTGATCGCGCAGTACTTGAACTCGGGGATCTTGCCGAATGGGTCCAGCGCAGCGTTGGTGAGCTTGTTGATGGCCGCCTCGTAGTAGCAGAACGGCACGAACACGGCCCCGCGCGGCGTGCCGGCATCGGCGCGCGCGTACAGCGACACCTGTCCGCGCCGGGAGGCCAGCGTGACGACATCGCCCGGCTGGCCGCCGAGATCGGCCAGGTCGAGCGGATGCACCAGTGCCACCGGATCCGGCTCGATGGCATCCAGCACGCCCGCGCGCCGCGTCATGCTGCCCGTGTGCCAGTGTTCAAGCTGGCGGCCGGTGATCAGCACCATCGGATAGTCCGTGTCGGGCCGTTCGTCCGCGGGAACGATGTCCGCCGGAACAAAACGGCCGCGTCCGGTAGCGGTCGGGAACCGGTCGGTGAAGATCACCGGCTCGCCCGGATCGCCTTCGGCGCGGCACGGATAGGTCACCGCGCCCGACGCCTGCAACCGGTCCCATGTCACGCCGCCGATGCTCGGCATGGCGTGGCGCATCTCGTCGAACACGTCGGCCACGCTGCCGTACTGCCACGCCAAATCCAGGCCCTGCGCCATCTGCTGGATGATCCACAGGTCCTGCCTGGCCTGCCCCGGCGGCAACAGTGCCTGGCGCCCGAGCTGCACGGTGCGGTCCGTGTTGGTGAAGGTGCCGGTCTTTTCCGGGAAGGCCGATGCCGGCAGCACGACGTCTGCCAGATAAGCGGTCTCGGTCAGGAAGATGTCCTGCACCACCAGGTGGTCCAGCGCGGCCAACGCCTCGCGCGCATGTTCGGCATCCGGGTCGGACATGGCCGGGTTCTCGCCCATGATGTACATGCCGCGCACCTCGCCGCGCCCGATCGCGTCCATGATCTCGACCACGGTCAGGCCCGGCTGATGGTCGAGCGGCGTGCCCCACAGTTTCTCGAAACTTGCGATCGCCTCGGGATCGTCCACGCGGCGGTAATCCGGGTACATCATCGGGATCAGGCCCGCATCGGACGCACCCTGCACGTTGTTCTGGCCGCGCAGCGGATGCAGGCCGGTGCCGGGACGGCCGATCTGGCCCGTCATCAGCGCCAGCGCAATCAGGCAGCGCGCGTTGTCGGTGCCGTGCACGTGCTGCGACACGCCCATGCCCCACAGGATCATCGAGGCCTTCGACGTGGCATAGGCACGCGCGACTTCGCGGATGGTCTGCGCATCGATGCCGCATAGTGGCGCCATCAATTCGGGGCTGAACGCAGCCACGTTGCGCTCCAGTTCGTCGAAGCCGATGGTGCGGCTGTCGATGAAGTCCTGGTTGACCAGCCCTTCCGTGACGATCACATGCATCATCGCGTTGAGCAGCGCGACATCCGCGTCCGGCGTGAACTGCAGGAAACGCCAGGCAAAGCGCGCCAGGTCCGAGCGGCGCGGATCGGCCACGATAAGCTTCGTGCCGTTCTTCACCGCGTTCTTGATCCAGCTTGCCGCCACCGGGTGGTTCACGGTCGGGTTGGCGCCGATCACGATCACGACCTCGGCGCGGTCCACGTCCATCACCGGGTTCGACACCGCGCCGGAACCGATGCCTTCGAGCAGCGCCGCGACCGACGACGCGTGGCACAGCCGCGTGCAGTGGTCGACGTTGTTGCTGCCGAAGCCCGTGCGCACGAGCTTCTGGAACAGGTAGGCCTCCTCATTGCTGCCCTTGGCCGAGCCGAAGCCGGCCAGCGCGCGCTTGCCGTGCGTGTCGCGGATCTGCACCAGCGTGCCGCTGGCCCGCGCGAGCGCTTCTTCCCAGGTCGCTTCGCGGAACACGTCCATCACGTGATCCGGGTCCATGACGAAGTCGCCGCGCTTGGGCACGCCGTCGCGCCGGATCAGCGGCACGGTCAGGCGCTGCGGATGCTGCACGTAGTCGAAGCCATAGCGGCCTTTCACGCACAGGCGAGCGTGGTTGGCCGGGCCATCGCGCCCCTCGACATAGAGGATGCGGTTGTCCTTGACGTTGTAGGTGAGCTGGCATCCCACGCCGCAGTATGGGCACACCGACTCCACCTGCTTGTCCGGCACCGCCAGCGCTGCGTCGCGCGCGGGCATCAGCGCACCCGTCGGGCAAGCCTGCACGCATTCGCCGCAGGCCACGCACGTGGACGCGCCCATCGGGTCGTCCATGTCGAAGACGATCCGCGCCGCGTCGCCACGCAGCGCCAGGCCGATTACGTCGTTGACCTGCTCGTCGCGGCAGGCGCGCACGCAGCGCGTGCACTGGATGCAGGCGTCCAGGTTGACGGCGATGGCGGGATGCGAGAGATCCGCGGCCACGCGCTCGCGCGGCGCGAAGCGCGGCTTGCCGACTTCCAGGCGCGCGGACCACTGGTCCAGTTCGTTGTGCCGCGTGTATTCGCCTTCCGGCATGTCCGACTGCAGCAACTCCAGCACCGTGCGCTGGGCGCGCCGCGCGCGCTCGGACTCCGTCTGCACGGTCATGCCCTGCGACGGATAGCGGCAGCACGAAGGCGCCAGTACCCGCTCGCCCTCGATCTCCACCATGCAGGCCCGGCAATTGCCGGCGGCCTCCAGCCCGTCCTTGTAGCAGAGGTGGGGTACGTCAAAGCCTTCGCGCTGCGCCACCTTCAGCAGGCTTTCGCCCGGCTGTGCCGCCACTTCACGGCCGTTCAGCGTGAACGTGACGGAAGGCTCGGAGGATTCGACCAGCGCGCGTTCGGCGCGCGTCAGCGCATTCATGCCTGTGCCTCCGGGCGCTGCGGCGCCGCCTGCAATTCATGAGGGAAATAGCGGATCACGCAATCCACCGGGTTCGGCGCGGCCTGCCCGAGGCCGCAGATCGATGCATCGCGCATGACGGCGGACAAGTCCTCCAGCGCGGGCAGGTCCCATTGCGGCGCTCGGATCAGGTCGTATGCCTTGGCCGTGCCCACGCGGCACGGCGTGCATTGGCCGCAGGACTCGTGGCGGAAGAAATGCATCAGGTTGCGCGCCGCGCCGACGGCGCTGTCGTGGTCGGACAGCACCACGATCGCCGCCGAGCCGATAAAGCAGCCATGCGGCTGCAGCGTGTCGAAATCCAGCGGGATATTGCCCATCGATGCAGGCAGGATGCCGCCCGACGCGCCGCCGGGCAGGTAGGCATAGAAACTGTGGCCATCGAGCATGCCGCCGCAGTATTCGTCGATCAGCTCGCGCACCGTGATGCCGGCCGGTGCCAGGTGCACGCCGGGCCGGTGCACGCGCCCCGACACCGAGAACGAGCGCAGCCCCTTGCGGCCATGCCTGCCCTGCGAGGCGAACCATTCGGCGCCGTTTTCCAGGATGTCGCGCACCCAGTAGAGCGTTTCAAAGTTGTGTTCGAGCGTGGGCCGGCCAAACAGGCCCACCTGCGCCACGTACGGCGGGCGCAGGCGCGGCATGCCGCGCTTGCCTTCGATCGATTCGATCATGGCCGACTCTTCGCCGCAGATATAGGCGCCCGCGCCGCGGCGCAGTTCGATCTTCGGCAGGCCGGCCACGGGTGGATCGTCACGCAGTTCCTGCAGCGCCCGAGCGAGGATGGCTCGGCAACCCGCGTATTCGTCGCGCAGGTAGATGTAGATCGCCGACACCTGCACCACCGCCGCGGCAATCAGCATGCCTTCCAGGAAGCGGTGCGGATCGCGTTCCAGGTAGAAGCGATCCTTGAACGTGCCGGGCTCGCCTTCGTCGATATTCACCGCCATCAGGCGCGGCGCGGGCTCGTTGCCGACGATGCGCCATTTGCGGCCGGCCGGGAAACCCGCGCCACCCAGGCCGCGCAGCCCGGAGTCCTCCATCGTGCAGAGCACGGCAGCCGGAGCTAACGTGCCTTGCGCAAGCGCGTCGAGCAGCGCGTAGCCTCCGCCCGCGCGGTAGTCGGCATAGCCGGTCTGCGCCACGGATTCATCGTGGATGGTTCCGGCGGCCACGCAGGCCTCCACGGCGGCAACCGTGGCGCCGTCCAGCGGCTTTTGTCCGATCAGCGCAGCCGGCGCCTTCTCGCATCGGCCGATGCAGGGCGCTGCGACCACGCGCACATCCGTCCCAAGCAACGCGGGGAGCTTGTCCAGCAGCGACTGTGCACCGGCCATCTCGCAGGCGATGCCTTCGCACACACGCACTGTCAGCGAAGGCGGCGGCGCGATCCGCCCGTCGGCGTCTTCACGGACGACGTCGAAGTGGTGGTAGAACGTGGCCACCTCGTACACCTCGGCCATGGCAAGCCCCAGTTCCTGCGCCAGCGCGACAAGATGCGGCATGGCCAGCTGGCCGTAGCGGTCCTGGATGCAGTGCAGGTGCTCGATCAGCAGGTCGCGGCGGCGCGGCATGTCGCCGAGCGCGGCCCGGACCTCCGCCAGTGCAGCGGCGTCGACCTGCCGGCCCTTGGGCTGGCGGCGCTTGCGCAGCCGCCCGAGTCCGGTGGCGTCGAGGGGAATGACAACCTGGTTCATGGAATGCGTGTCTCCTGCGGGCGCTATGAAGGCGTTCAGGAAGGCGCCCTTGCGGGCAGCCTTCCTGTCGCTCTTTCTCTTTTCCTTCCTCGTATTGTGCTACCGGCGCCGCCGCCTGTGTACGGTGATGGCGGCGGCACGCCGTGCGGCTTTCTTCATCAGGTCAGGTCCTCCGGTACCGCGCGGTACCCCATCGGGCTCGCGGTATTGGCATGCACATGCTTGCGGGCATGCGCTTCGCGCATCGGCTTGAGGACGAACAGCGCGAGGAATGCGGACAGGCCCGCCATGGCCGAGGCCAGCACGAACACCGCATGCCAGTCGCCCGTCGCCGCCGTGATCACGCTGGAGAACGGAACCAGCAGCGCGGCCGTGCCCTTGGCCGTGTACAGCAGGCCGGCATTGGTGGCGGCGAACTTCGGCCCGAAGGTGTCGCCGCAAGTCGCGGGGAACAGGCTGTAGATCTCGCCCCAGGCGAAGAACACGATGCCGGTCAGCACCACGAACGCCACCGGGTTGTGGCCATACTTGGACAGCAGCAGGATGCCGACCGCCTCCACCGCGAAGGCGAAGAACATGGTGCGCTCGCGGCCGATGTGGTCCGAAATCCAGCCGAAGAACGGACGCGTCAGGCCGTTGAGCACGCGGTCGATGGTCAGCGCGAAGGTGAGCGCGGGCAGCGTCAGGCCGAGGATCGACACCGGCGAATCATGCAGGCCGAAGTCCTTGGCGATCGGACCGAGCTGCGCGGTAGCCATCAGTCCCCCGGCGGCCATCATCACGAACATCGCGTACATGATCCAGAAGATCGGCGACTTCAGCACCTGGCGCGGCGTGGCATTGTAGGTCGCGGCGGCCTTGAGGGTCGACTTGACTTCGCTCAGGATCTTGGCCGACGGCGGATACAGGGCCATGCCCAGGAAGAACACGATTAGGCCCTGGCCCAGGCCGAACCACAGGAACGTGGCTTCGTAGCCCGACGACTTGATCATGTTGGCGATGGGCACCACCGTCATCGCGGAACCCGCACCGAACCCCGCCGCGGTAATGCCCGCGGCCAGTCCGCGCCGGTTCGGGAACCACTTCAGCGCATTGCCCACGCAGGTGCCATAGACCGCGCCAGCGCCGATACCGCCGATGGCCGCCGCGAAGTACAGCATCGGCAACGACGACGCCATCGAGTTCAACACCCAGGCCACGGCGCAAAGCAGACCGCCACCCACGACCACAGGGCGCGGGCCGTACTTGTCCACCAGGTAGCCTTCGATCGGCACCAGCCACGTCTCGGTCACGACGAAAATCGTGAACGCGACCTGGATCGCGGTGCGGCCCCAGTGGTACTTGTCATCGATCGGGTTGACGAACAGCGTCCACCCGTACTGCATGTTGGCAATCATCGCCATACAGATGACGCCGAAGACCAGCTGTACCCACGGCGACGCAAAGCGCGACGTGGACTCCCTCTGCTGCAGTTCCATTGATGTCTCCTTCTAGGCAGTCGAAACCGCCTGTGGTGGAAGAGTTGGGCGCCTTCTGACGCCTCTCGCATACCGCACTTTCCCGAACAGCTGAGCCGTTCTAGTGCTATACGGTATGTGATATATCAACCAAGTCAAGCGTATTCTTCGCGGCTCCGCAGCATGACTTTTCCGCGAAAAAGAAGTCTGTCGCGACGGGCTTGCGCGACTGGTGCGTGGCACGCATCAACCGGACTGTTTTGCCACATCCGGAATCCTTGGGAATCAAGCAGTTAGTTTGGCTTACCGCATCAATCCGAAGAGCCAAGCCGACCTCCAGCACGACGCGATTCGCAGCGTCGGAAATCGGGGAAAACAACGGGGCTGGGGAAAGTACCTAGATAGATACAACTAAGACATTGCCCATTTGTATGGACAAAATTGGGAACGAATGAAGATGCCGGCAATCGGGCGACTGTGACAGCGGCATGCGTTAATACGCTGCCACGAGAGGGGGATAGCGGCCGAATTTCTGCATGGTTCCTGCGCCTGTCCCTGGTCGTGTATCGGGTGCCAAGGCTCTTACATCAAGGCAGGATGCGGGTACTGCTCCAAGGGTTGCCGGCCGCTACAACCCTTATATGATGCGCCGTTCAGTCATGACGGCGTCAAACGCCCGACAGATCAGGCGTATGCCAGCTCGCCGGCAGCCGCCACCGTGCGCGAGGGACGAACGCGTCCGATGCCATCGTCTTTCTGGTTCGAACCCAGACCGGCGAAGCGACCGTGTGCCTGCGCGGTCACGAGCACATCCATCGGCAGGCGCGTAGCCAGCAGCGTGGTCATGCCGACGCCGGCAGCGATCAGGCCAAGGCCAAGAACGAAGAGAAGAGCGACTTCCATCTGAAAACTCCAGTTGCATTGTGGTTAGGAGTTTTCATTATATGCTGCGCCGCAGTATGTGTAAATATCCTGTATGTAATATATCAGTGAAGTTTTGCATCAATGCAACAGTGCCGCGCCGGGCCTTCTCCGCCCGGCGTTGCTAGGCTTCCTGTACCAGCGGAGGTTGCCGGCTCGGTTCGACCGTGTCCTTGTACTCGAGTCCACGCAGCGCATCCCAGATCGCGGCAGCATTGGGTTTCAGCGACCGGCTCTTGCGCCGCACCAACATTACCGTGGATGTCACCTGCGGCCGCAGCGGCCGCATGACGGCGGCCGGATGCAGCCCCCCGGCCTGCGCGCGCGACGGCACTACGCCGATGCCGAGGCCCAGCGCCACCATGCCGAATACGGCGGCGAAGTGTCCCAGCAACTGCAACGAACCCGCGCGCACATGATGATGGCTGAGCGCCTTTTCGACGGCCGGCTGGACTCCGCATTGCTGGTCCAGCGTAAGCACGTTGGCATTGCACAGGTCGCCCCACGCAATGGCGTCGCGCGCCGCGAGCGGATGCTCTGCCGGCAGCACGGCGTGATAGGGATCGATGCACAGCGGTTCGCAATACAGGTCGTCGCCCGATTGCGGATCGGTGGCGATGCCGAAGTCCACTTCGCCGCTGCGCACGCTTTGCAGCACGGATTCCTGCGAACGATCCTTCAGGTGGATGGCGATCGCGGGCCAGGCCTTGCGGCAGCCGGCCAGCCACCCCGGCACCGACATCGAACTGAGCACGGGATCGGTCGCGATCTGCACCAGCCCTTGCGACGGCCGCGCCGCGCCCTGGCTGTCGCGCAGGGTCTGCTCGACTTCTTCGATCAGGTGGCAGATCCGTTGCGACAGGTGCTGGCCCGCATCGGTCAGCTCAACCTGGCGCGTGGTGCGATCGAACAGGCGCTGGTCGATCTCCTCTTCCAGTTCGCGCACGCTGCGGCTCACCGCCGATTGCGTCAGGCCCAGTTCGGCGGCGGCACGCGTGAAGCTCTTGTGCCGCGCGACCGCGGCGAACGCCTTCAGTTGGGGAAGCGAGATATTCATGGCCGCCCTCCCCCGCCCTGGGTCCATTGCGGCAACGGCAGCGCCAGGCTGCGATGCTGTCCTGCGGCAAGCGTGGATGATTGCAGTCTGCTCACGGCTGTCTCCTTGGCGGCCCGCCCGCCTGTTTTATGTGTTCTTTGTGTTGTCGTTCCCGTGGCCCACATGGCAAAAGGCCTGCGCCATGCGCAGACCGCTTGCTGGGGGCAAGGCGGGCCCGGACGCCATGTCCGGGTCCGCCCAGTCTCTCGCGCACACCGTCTTATTCGGCTTCTCTGCGCGCCATGAATGCGGCATCCGACACCGGCACCGCTTCCGAATGGCCGGTGATGAATCGCTTGCGCATCGGCGCCAGCACCAGCTTCGCCGACAGGCCCGCCGCGATGGTCACCACCGCTGCAACCGTGAATACGGCATCCCAGCCACCGCGCGCCGACAGCACCGAGGCAAGCGGCACCAGCATCGCCGCCGTGCCCTTCGCCGTGTACAAGGTGCCTGCATTGGCTGCGGCAAACTTGCTGCCGAAGGTGTCCGCGCACAGCGCCGGGAAGATCGAGAAGATCTCGCCCCAGAACAGGAACGTCAGCGCCGCGAAGAACATGAACGCGTACGGGTCGTGGCCGAACTTCATCAGGCCAAGCAGGGCCAGGCCTTCGCCGATGAAGATCACGAACATCGTGTTCTCGCGGCCGAAGCGGTCCGACAGGAAGCCGCACAGCGGACGTGTGAAGCCGTTGCACAGATTGTCGATCGACAGCGTCATCGTCAGCAGCGGCAGCGTCATGCCCAGCATCGTGATCGGCATCGAGGCGAAGCCGAAGTCCTTGGCGATCGGGCCCAGCTGCGCCGTGGCCATGATGCCGCCCGCGGCCACCGCCACGAAGCTCACATAGATCAGCCAGAACACCGGCGTCTTGACCATCTGTCCCGGCGTGAATTCCACCGGGTTGGTCAGCACGGCCTTCGCCGCCACCGCACCCTTCGGCGCTTTCGGCTTCACCAGCAGCAGCGACAGCGCGAAGATCGCCACGCCCTGCAGGATGCCGAAGAACAGGAAGGCATGTTCATAGCCGGAGCTCTGGATCATGTTGGCGATCGGAATCACCGTGATCGCCGAGCCCGCGCCAAAGCCCGCGGCCGTCAGGCCCGCCGCCAGACCGCGCTTGTCCGGGAACCACTTCAGCGCATTGCCGACGCAGGTGCCATACACGCCACCGGCGCCAATACCAGCGATCACCGCGGCCGCATACAACTCCGGCAGCGTCGTCGCATACGAGTTCATCACCCATGCCAGGCCGGCGCAGAGCGCGCCACCGGCCACCACCGGACGCGGCCCGAACTTGTCCACCAGCCAGCCTTCCAACGGCACCAGCCAGGTTTCGGTCACGATAAATATGGAAAACGCCACCTGGATTGCGGACGTGCCCCAGTGATGCTTGGCGTCCATCGGTGACACAAAGAGAGTCCAGCCATACTGCAGGTTTGCCACCAAACCCATGCAAACCACGCCTACGGCCAGCTGGAACCAACGGTTTTGCAGCCCACGTCCGTTCCCGGTCGTGGCCGCCGTTTCTTGATGCGCCATCTACTGTCTCCTGGTGCTGTTCATGCGTTCCCTGGCGGAACGCTTTCCGGGGCCTCTGTGGGGTGGGCCCTACACAATGAGATCGGCGCCTGACATTGCGGCATGCAAATCTGTGGGATTGATGCTACTTCAATCTAAGATTCAGACCGCTTAAAGTTTTTTATCATATGCATTGACGAACGTTTATATATTGCACGGAACGACTGATGAAGAACGCCACGCTGCGCCAGCTAAAAGTCTTTGAAACCGTTGCCCGGCACATGAGCTTTTCGCGCGCCGCCGAAGAACTTCACCTGACCCAGCCCGCTGTCTCGACGCAGGTCCGGCAACTGGAAAGCCACGTCGGCCTGCCGTTGTTCGAGCAACTGGGCAAGAAGATCTATCTCACGCCGGCGGGGCACGAGATGCTGCATTACAGCCGCAGCATCATCCAGCAATTCCGCGAGGCCGAGGATGCCATGTCCCAGCTCAAGGGCATTTCGGGCGGCCGGCTGAACGTCGCGGTGATCAGCGCGGGCGATTATTTCTTTCCGCGGCTGCTGGCGGAATTCATGGAGCGCCACGATGGCGTGACGCTGAATCTTGCAGTGCACAACCGCGAGGAACTGATGCACCAGCTCGCCGGCAACCTCACCGACCTCGCCATCATGGTGCGCCCGCCCGAGGGCATGGACACGATCAACGAGACCTTCGCGCCGCACCCTTACGTGATCGTCGCGGCGCCTACCCACCCGTTGGTCGGACAGCGCAATATCCCGCTGTCGGAGCTGACCGACGAGGCCTTTGTCTCCCGCGAGAAAGGGTCCGACACCTGGAACTCGATGCAGGAAGGCTTTGCCGGCAAGCTGTCCAACCTGCGCATCGCGATGGAGATCAAGAGCACGGAGACCATCAAGCAGGCGGTCATCGCCAACATGGGCATTGCCTTTCTCTCCGCCCATACCGTGGGACTCGAACTCCAGGCCGGCAAGCTGGCCGTGCTCGACATCCAGGGCTTTCCGGTCATGCTGAACTGGTATGTGGTGCACCGCAAGAACAAGCGGTTGCCACCCGTGGCACTCGCCTTCAAGCAATTCCTGATGGAGGAAGGGGCCAGCCTGATCCAGCGCATCACCGGCGTGGAGGGCCTGATCCGGCACGGCGATATATAAACAACAACTTATGGTTTGCCGATGAAACTTTAATTATCGTAAATCCATGGCCGACCCTATGCTTCCCTCAACCCACCGCTAGAGAGAAGACAGGAGGCGCACCATGAACCAGGTCCACATCGAACACCAGCCAGCCGCCACGCTCGGTCATGACAACCAGCCGCTTCCGCGCGCCACCCAGCTCGCGGCCTACAACGCAGCGTTCATCGAACTGGGCCTGCGCTTCCGCTGGGACGAGGCCATGTACGAATGGCTGTGCGGCATCGAATGCGAGAAGGCACGCGTGGCGCGCTATATCGAGGAACACCATACCCATTTGCTCAAGGCTTACGACGCAGCCTTCCTGAGCCAGCTGATCTTCGACAAGAAGAACGAGTACCTGCGAGCGGTCGGACATCTCAACTGAGAGGCCCGGCCACATTTGAAGCGAGCGCGCTCACGGGGCGCGCTCGCTTTTTTTGTTTTCTAGTCGATGAATGTCGCGGGCGGTAAGATTCGGGATCCCGATTCACGCCGCGCTCCGGACCCGCATTGTCCGGTACCGGCATTCACCGATTCATGGCCAAGCGACGCACCGACGAAGAGTTCACCATTGCGTTGACCCGACTGCTGATCGCCGAAGGGATTTCGGATGAAGATCGGGGATGCGTTCAGCGAGCGCTATGAAATCATCCTGAACGGGTTGCTGGTACGGCCGGTGGGTGATGAGGGAAACTTGAATTGCAGGACGGTTTGCTCCCCTCTCCCGCAAGCGGAGAGCGGGAGAGGGGAGCAAAAAATTCCGATGCTCTGACATCAGTCCTGCCTTACTGCTTCGGAATGCCGGCGTTCTGGATCACGCGCCCCCACTTGTCATACTCCTCGCGCACGAAGCGGCTGCCCTGATCAGGCGTTGCGGCCACGGGAATCAGCGCGGCGGCATCGAGCGTGTCCGCAGGTCTGGTTTTTCTGCGCCTGGTTGATAACCTGATTCAGGCGCGCCACTACCGAAGGCGGCGTGCCCTTCGGCACGAACGCCGCCATCCAGCCCACGACCTCGAACCCCGGCACGCCGGATACGGCGATCGTCGGCACATCGGGCAACTGCGCGGCACGCGCGGCGGTTGTCACCGCCAGCGCCCTCACCTTGCCCGACTTGACCTGCGTGACCGCCGCGCCGATGTTGGCAAACAGGAAGTCCACGTGCCCGCCCATCAGCGCGGACATGGCCTCGGACGGACCGCTGTTTTGCAAGAGGCGATCGGTACCAAATCAACGATTTCAGCACCAAAAACGGTTGCTGGCTTGAGCACCGGCAGTCGGGGCGAACACCACACAGCAGGAAGATCCGCGCGCGGAAATGCAATTTCTGTCGCCGCGCGCTACATCCGGCGCATTTTTACGGCGAAGAATAGCTTCTTACAGCACTTTCATGGCAGCAATTTATCGCCTTGTCATTAAATACGAATGATTCGTATTTGTCTTTTCATTTGTATCGTCATATACTCACGCCGCGTCATGGATGCCTTGAATGAAAGGCTTCTATATGGCCTGAACTTGTATTCATGACAATGCATTGATGAACCAGAAAGGGAAGGTTAAACGTGAAAGGACAACAGGACACATTGCGGCTGAACCCGCTCGCCTCGGCCCTCGCCGGCGCAGTGGCAGCCTTTGCCATGCAGGGCGCGGGGGCCCAGGAAAGCAAACCGGCCGCCGCGGCAACGACGACTGAAACCAAGCCAGTGACGTTGCAGAGCGTGACCGTGACGGGCACGCGGGGCGACGGCTACAAGGTCGATGCAGCCCAGTCGTCCAAGTTCACCGCCCCGCTGCTCGACACCCCGAAGTCCGTCACGGTGGTACCCGCCGAAGTCGTGCAGCAAACTGGTTCAGGTTCGCTGCAGGAGGCGTTGCGGACCACGCCGGGCATTACCTTTGGCGCCGGCGAGGGCGGCAACCCGATCGGCGACCGTCCTTTCATCCGCGGCTTCGACTCCATGTCGAGCATCTACGTCGACGGCGTGCGCGACACCGCTTCGCAGACGCGCGACACCTTCAATATCGACCGCATCGAAGTCATCAAGGGCCCCAGCTCGGCCTTCGGCGGCAAGGGATCGGCCGGCGGCATGATCAATATCGTGTCCAAGCTGCCGACGGCCGAGACCTTCACGCAGGGCTCCGTAGGCATCGGCACGGACTCGTACTTCCGCGCGACGGCGGACGGCAACTACCTGCTCAACGACAACACCGCCGTGCGCCTGAACGCCATGGGCCAGAGCTTCGACGTGCCCGGCCGCAATGAAGTCGACCAGCGCTCGTGGGGCTTTGCGCCGTCGGTGACGTTCGGCCTGAATTCGCCTACCCAGGTCACGCTGCAGTACTACCACCTGCAGGGCAACGGCATGCCCGACTACAGCATTCCGTACAACCGTGGGTCGACGGCGCCGACGAAAGAGAACCCGATCGGTCCGGCGAACGTGAATCGCAACAACTTCTACGGCCTGACCGACCGCGACTTCCAGAAGACGCAATCGGACATCGCCACCGCGATCATCAAGCATGATTTCCGCAACGGCCTGGTGTTCAGCAACACCACGCGCTGGGGCCGTGCCAGCAACAACTACATCGTCACCAATCCCGATGACAGCCGTGGCAATGTGGTGAACGGCTACGTGTACCGCAGCTACAAGAGCCGCGACTCGACTACCGAGACGCTCACCAACGCCACGGACCTGAGCGCCGAGTTCCATACCGGCCCGCTCAAGCACAACGCCAGCTTCGGCTTCGAGTTCAGCCGCGACAACACCGAGAACAATCCGTACAACGTGGTCTCGGCCGGCCCGTCAGGCAGCACCTGCAATGCGGGATTGCTGGCCAGCTTCGACTGCACGTCGCTGTACAACCCGACTCCAAACGACCCGTGGCGCGGCAGCATCTCCAAGATGCCGTACACCACGACCACGACCACCAGCACCCAGTCGGTCTACCTGTTCGACACCGTCGAGATCACCAGGCAATGGCTGGTCAATGGTGGCGTGCGCTACGACAACTACAACACCCACGCCTTCACTCCGGCTTACAAGAACCCGAACACAGGTGCGGCGGTGGCGGCGGCGGATATCCGCAACAACTCGCACTTCTTCAACTACCAGGCCGGCATCGTCTACAAGCCGGTGGAATACGGCAGCATCTACCTGTCCTATGGCACGGCTTCGACGCCGCCCGGATCGACCAACGGCGACGGCGCCGACAATATCGCCGCGACGCAACGCAGTCTGGACCCGGAGCGTTCGCGCGCGCTCGAACTCGGTACCAAGTGGGATCTGTTGTCGCGCCGGTTGTCGCTGACCGGCGCCATCTTCCAGATCGAGAAGAACAACGCCCGCGTGGCGCTGGATGCCAACACCACCATCAACGCCGGCAAGCAGCGCGTGAAGGGCTTCGAACTCGGCTTCGCGGGGAACTTCACCGACAAGTGGGGCGTGTTCGGCGGCTACACCTACCTGGACAGCGAACTGATCGACAACGGCCCGCAGGCCGCGAACGCCATCAACAATGGCAACCAGTTCCCCAATACGCCGAAGAACAGCTTCAGCCTGTGGTCGACCTACCAGGTCCTGCCAGCCTTGACGGTGGGCGGCGGCGCCTATTATGTCAGCCAGGTGTATGGCAACCCGGCCAACTCGCTGTATGTGCCGGCGTACTGGCGCTTTGACCTGATGGGTGCCTACCGCGTCAACAAGAACCTGACGCTGCAGCTGAACATCCAGAACCTGTTCGACAAGACGTACTACACCAAGGCCTTCGCGGCGCACTATGCGGCGCTGGCACCGGGGCGTTTTGGGATGCTGACGGCGAACTTCAGGTTCTGAAGATGCCTGCCGGTTGATTGATACAACCATTGCGAGCAACCGCGAGTTCCGGCGTCATGTCGGGCTCGCGGTTTTTTTGGCACGCAATTCAGCGAAGAACCTTTTTCGCGACGCAGGCAGCGAACTGCCATGCAATCGGTCAAGCATCAGCCCACCGCCGCAGCAGATTGTGATAGACCCCGGTCAACCCGACCACGTCGGCATCCTTCTGTCCCATCGCCTGCGCAACATGCTGGATGCGCGTATCGAGTTCGAACAGCAAGGCGCGTTGTCCATCGTCGCGCACCATGCTCTGGATCCAGAAGAACGATGACACGCGCGCGCCGCGCGTGACCGGCGTGACGTGGTGCAGGCTCGTGGCCGGATACAGCACCATGTGTCCCGCCGGCAGTTTGACGCGATGCTGGCCGTAGGTGTCTTCCACCACCAGTTCGCCACCGTCGTAGTCTTCCGGTTCCGTCAGGAACAGCGTCGCCGACAGGTCGCTGCGTATGCGAAAGCCGGTACCGCGCAAGTAGCGGATGGCGTTGTCGACATGGTTGTCGAACGCGTGGCCGCCTTCGTAGCGGTTGAACAAGGGCGGAAACACCTTCAGCGGCAGCGCCGCGGCGAAGAACGTCGCGTTGGCACCCAGCGCATCCTGGATCAGGTCGCCCACTTGCCGCGCAACCGGCGAGCCCTCCGGCAATTGCATATTGCGCTTGGCGAGCGCCGACTGGTGTCCGGACGTTGCATTGCCATCGGTCCATTCCGCGGCATCCATCAGTTGCCGGCATTGCGCCACCTGGGCCTTGGACAGGACGTCCGGAATCTGCAGCATCATGTTGAACCTACCTTCGGGATCGGGGATCGTGAACGGATCAGAGCGCCGATTGTAGGCAAAAACGCCCATCAACACAAACGAGAATCATTCTCTATTTAGCAAGGTCAAGGACCTCGTGATGGCAGGTCGCCAGCCGCGTGGCGCAGGCCGCATCATGCCGGTCCTCGCCTCGTGGGCTTCCTTCCCACAGGGCATTCACATCACGCAGTGATGAAATCCGCGGACGAAGTTCGCCAGGAACTGCCGGTGCGTCGCACTAGCATGCGGCAAGTCGTGCGCCGGCCGCACCGCGTGCCAGCCATCAATGTGAAAGCGAACCACGGGCGAAGCGCCTCAAGACGCCCGCTCGAACGGTGGCTCGGGATGCAGCGCGGTCGAGTCCTGGGAGCAGTTCTGATGCGCCGTCTGCGATCGAGGAAATTGTCCGGTCGAATTCGACCGGACCTTCGGGCCTAGACTGCCGCCATCGGCCGGAACGGCTCGTTGGCGGGATCGGGAAATGCCAGGGACAGCGGGGCCTGCACACCCTCCACGCCGCGCTCGTCCTCATCCAGGAACTGCGCCACCGTATTGGCGACCAGCCGGCGGTCGTTGTCGATACTGAGCATGTGATAGCTCTCTTCCACAACCAGTAGCCGCGAAGCATGGATTTGCCGGTTGAGGAAGTAGGCTGAACGCAGGCTGGTCAGCTCGTCTTCGCGTGCATGGATAATCAGCGCCGGCCGCGCCACGTGCCGGACGCGCTTGCGCACGTAGCGGCTCAGGCGATCCAGTTCGCGAATGCAGGCAAGCGGTGTCCATGAATAGTGGAAGGTATCGCCCCGCAGGAAGCGAGCCTTGATCGCCGCGCGCAACACGCCGTTCTTGACGCCAAACGGCTCGGATTCCTTCACGCGAAAATTGTCGCGCACCTTGGGGACGTGATAAGCCAGATGCCGCAGTTCGCGATACCAGGGCAGCGACCAGCCATCCAGGAACACCGGCGTCGCCAGTGCAACGACCCTTCCGCGCTTCTCGCCGACCAGCTGGCTCAGCGCCAGCGCCAGCAAGGCGCCCATGCACATACCAACGATGTGAACGGTATCGTGCCTGGCACGCAGGTCGAGATACTGAAGGGATACCGCTTCGAGCCAGTGCTCGAAACGCACACCGACCAAGTCTTCGGGACGCGTGCCATGTCCGGGCAGTACGGCGTACTTCGTTTCGTACCCTTCCCCCCTCAGTGTCTTCTCCACGAGCCGCAACTCATGTTCGGTCCCACCGAGGCCGTGGATCAAAAGGGCCGCCGCTGTCTTGCGTGAACCCGTAGCATCGCCACCCAACAACTTTCCGTCCACTGTTCTCTTCACTTTCATTCGGGTACTGCGCCGCGGCGCTGTGCAGCGCTTTCGCCACCTAGCTCGTAATTGTTTGTAAACGAAACAAATCCTCATCTCGTTGACATTCGGAGGCTAATAGTCTGGCACGCAAGCGTCGCCTTTCACATCAGGATTTCCCCGTCACTCCCACCAATGAAGACCATTTGCGACAGCAAAATGGAGGTTGAATCACGCGGCGAAGGGAGTCGTGGCACACCGCCCATCGTCAGAAATAATCGTCAGCCCCTGCGAAAAAATCATTTCCTTTCGAATTTCGCCCCTCATCCGCGGGATGCGCCGGGACTCATCGGGGCAAGACTCGGGATGCGACTCTTCGGAAGAGGACTTAGGCGGGGCTGAGCGGCACCGCGTGGCTGGCACGCCGCCGCAGGCCAGACAGATTTCGAAACAAATTGCGTGGGACTTCGCGTCATCGGACGAAGCCGCGGTCCCGTTAGTCGGCACAAGCGGGATCAGACCGGGACCGGCTGGCGGCCCACTCCCGACGTACAAGGTATTTGACCATGAAGAAGTTCCTGACCATCGGCCTGCTGGCCGGACTTTCAGCCCTTGCATCGGCCAGCGCGCAAGCCCACGTTGACGTCGGCATCGGCATCGGGCTCCCCGGGCCGGTCTTTGTCGCCCCACCGGTCTATGCGGCGCCTGTCTACGCGCCGCCACCGCCCGTGGTCGTCCAGCCGCAGCCGGTCGTTGTTGCCCCGGGTTACTACGGCGGCTGGCGCGACCGCGAGTGGCGTGAGCACGAATGGCGCGAGCAGCGTTGGCGCGAGCACGAATGGCGTGAGCGTCACCGGGAATGGCACCACTGGCGCGAGGACGACTGAACGTCCTCCATGCGCCCCGGAAGGGCGCCTCAGGCCGCCTCCACAGGGCGGGATCCGTCGGCAGGCACGCCGCCATCGTGCTCCTACGCCGCGGTCTTCACCTGAGCCTCGAGTTCGGCAATCTTCTTGCGCAGGGCACGTTCTTCCTGGAAGCGCACGGTCTCGTCACGGATGACAGCGACGATGCCCGATATCTTTCCGTCGGCTCCATGCAGCAGCGCCACGGTGAAAGCGATCGACATGGCCTTGCCGTTCTTGTCGACGGCCGGCACTTTCAGCAGATCGTGCCCGTAGCGCGTGATGCCGGTGGCCATGGTCTTGTCATAGCCCTCCCAGTGCCGGCCGCGCAGCCGTTCCGGAATGATCAGGTCCAGCGACTGGCCCATGGCTTCAGCCTGCGTGAAGCCGAACATGCGTTCCGCCGCCGGGTTCCAGAGCGTGATGGCGCCGTTGGCGTCGGAGATAACGATGGCATCGCCAATGGCGGACACCAGTTGTTCGTGGTCGATGCTGGCTTGCATGGGGATCCCCTCTTTGCCGGTCATTGCGGCAGGGTGTATGGATTGACGGCACTACGGCGGCTGACGCGACACAGTTTGGCACAGCTGCGCGTTGCAGTAAAAAACGCCGGAGACCGCTTGCGCGGCACTCCGGCGTTCAGTCCCGTTCAGGCATCGGCAAACCGGCTCAGATCACCTGGCTTTCGCGCAGGCGCTTGATGTCTTCCGCGCCGTAACCGAGGCCTGCCAGCACTTCTTCGCTGTGCTCGCCCAGCAGCGGCGAACCCGTGATTTCCGGCTTGAGATCCGAGAACTTGATGGGACTGCCCACGGTCAGGTAGGTACCGCGCTCCTTGTGCTGCACTTCAGTGATCGACCCGCTGGCGCGCAGCGACGGATCTTCGGCGATTTCCTTCATCGACAGGACCGGCGAGCAAGGGATGTCGAACTTGCGCAGGATATCCACTGCTTCGTACTTGGTCTTGTCCGCGAGCCAGTCTTCGATGGTCTTGAAGATATCGAAGATATGCGGCTGGCGCGCCTTGGCCGTGGCGTAGTTGGGATCGCTGATCCATTCCGGCTTGCCCAGCGCCTTGCAGATCGGCTCCCAGGCATGGCCCTGGATGGTGAAGTAGATATACGCGTTGGGGTCGTTCTCCCAGCCCTTGCACTTCAGCACCCAGCCCGGCTGGCCACCACCGCCGGCGTTGCCGCCGCGGGGCACCACGTCGCTGAACTCGCCATGCGGGTACTGGGGATACTCTTCCAGGAAGCCCAGGCGATCCAGGCGCTGCTGGTCGCGCAGCTTCACGCGGCACAGGTTCAGCACGGCGTCCTGCATCGACACGGCCACCTTCTGGCCCTTGCCGGACTGCTGGCGGCCGATGATGGCGGTCAGGATGCCGATGGCGAGGTGCATGCCGGTGTTCGAATCGCCCAGCGCGGCGGCCGACACGGTCGGGGGGCCGTCCCAGAAGCCGGTGGTCGACGCGGCACCGCCGGCGCACTGCGCCACGTTCTCGTAGACCTTCAGGTCTTCATAGTGGTGGCCGTCGCTGAAGCCCTTGACCGACGCCACGATCATCTTCGGGTTCAGTTCGTTGATGCGTTCCCACGAGAAGCCCATGCGATCGAGCGCGCCCGGGCCGAAGTTCTCGACCAGCACGTCCGATTCGCGGATCAGCTGTTCCAGGATCTTCTTGCCGTCGGGCTTCTTGGTATCCAGCGTGAGCGAACGCTTGTTGCTGTTAAGCATGGTGAAGTAGAGCGCGTCGACATCCGGGATGTCGCGCAGCTGCGTGCGCGTGACATCGCCCGAACCGGGGCGCTCCACCTTGATCACGTCCGCGCCGAACCACGCGAGCAGCTGCGTGCAGGCGGGACCGGCCTGGACGTGCGTGAAGTCGATGATCTTGATACCTTTGAGTGGGAGGCTCATTTTCGTTCTCCTATTGGATAAGAAGGATGAAATTCGGGTGGATTCGGGTGGATTACTTCTTCGCCGAGCTTTGCGGATTCAGATTGGTCAGGCGGCCGCTTTCGGTGCCTGCCGACGGGTCGATGACGGCGTTGACCAGCGTGGGCTTGCCCGAGCGCAGGGCTTCGTTCACCGCGGCTTCGAGTTCCGCCGTCGTGGTGACGTTGGCGCCGACACCGCCGAATGCTTCCATCATCTTGTCGTAGCGCGCGCCCGGGACGAACGTGGTGACGGCCGGATCCGCGCCGCCGGTCGGGTTCTTGTCGATGCCCTTGTAGATGCCGTTGTTGTTGAAGATGACGATGCAGACCGGCAGGTTGTAGCGGCAGATCGTCTCGACTTCCATGCCGGAGAAACCGAACGCGCTGTCGCCGCACAGGGCCAGCACCGGCTTCCTGGTTTCGACCGCCGCTGCGACCGCGTAGCCCATGCCCACGCCCATCACGCCCCAGGTGCCGACGTCCAGGCGCTTGCGCGGCTCGTACATGTCGATCACGGCACGGGCGTAGTCCAGCGTGTTGGCGCCTTCGTTGACGAACGAGATGCTCGGATTGGCCTTGATGACGTCCTTCAGCACGCGCAGCGCGGTGTGGAAGTTCATCGGCGAGACTTCCTTGTTCAGCATCTCGCCCATCTTCGCCAGGTTCTTGTCCTTGCGCTCGTACACGGCATTCAGCCATTCCGCAGGCGGCTTGGCGAAGTCATTGCCGACCTTGCCGAGGATGGCGGAGACGCACGAACCGATGTCACCCACCACCGGCGCGGCGATGGCGACGTTGCTGTCCATCTCGGTCGGCGAGATGTCGATCTGGATGAACTGCTTCGGACCGCCCCAGGTCTTGCCCTTGCCGTGCGCCAGCAGCCAGTTCAGGCGGGCGCCCACGAGCAGCACCACGTCGGCTTCAGCCAGTACATACGAGCGTGCCGCCGAGGCCGATTGCGGGTGCGTGTCGGGCAGCAGGCCCTTGGCCATCGACATCGGCAGGTACGGAATGCCGGTCTTCTCGACCAGCGCGCGGATATCTTCGTCGGCGCGGGCATAGGCGGCGCCCTTGCCCAGCAGGATCAGCGGACGCTTTGCGCCCTTCAGCAGCGCGACAGCGCGGTCAACCGAGTCCGGTGCCGGCAGTTGGCGCGGGGCCGGATCCACGACCTTGATCAGCGACTTCTTGCCCTTCTCGGCGTCGAGCGACTGGCCCAGCAGCTTGGCGGGCAGGTCGAGGTAGACACCGCCCGGACGGCCCGAGACCGCGGCACGAATGGCGCGGGCGATACCGACACCAATGTCTTCGGCGTGCAGCACGCGGAAGGCTGCCTTGGCGTGCGGACGCGCGATGGCCAGCTGGTCCATCTCTTCGTAGTCACCCTGCTGCAGATCGACGATCTCGCGCTCGCTCGAGCCGCTGATCAGGATCATCGGGAAGCAGTTGGTGGTGGCGTGCGCCAGCGCCGTCAGGCCGTTCAGGAAGCCAGGGGCCGACACGGTCAGGCAAACGCCCGGCTTTTGCGAGATAAAGCCGGCAATCGCTGCGGCGTTGCCTGCGTTCTGCTCGTGGCGGAAGCTGATGACGCGCATGCCATTGGCCTGCGCCAGACGCGCCAGATCGGTGACCGGAATGCCGGGCAGGCCGTAGATGTTTTCGATGCCGTTCAGCTTGAGCGCGTCGATGACCAGATGAAAACCATCGGTTTGTGCCTGATGTTCTTCCGTGGCGTGACGCTGCAGCTCATTTCCGACTTCTGCCATGGTTGCTTCCTTCTATACAAATTGACTGGGGTTGGAATTCTTTTATTTCAGGGTGTCTCGCGAGGTGGTGATCCCGTACCGCTTCGCTTCGCCTTCTGACATACCTGGTCTCCTCGTTGGACGCGTCTTGGTGGTGCGTGGGGCCTGTCCCCTTGCCTCAACCCCGCCGGTCCGTTCAACCGTCTTGATGACATACGGTATGTGATATATCAGCGAACGGCAAGCTATTTTCCTACTCTGCGATCAACTTTCGTCGGTGCACCGCAGCAATCCTGATTCCATCTACACCTAAATCAGCAAAACTCCTGGATCCGTGCCATTCATTCGCCATTTGCACAGATGCCGGTTCTTAATTCGCGTGCCGACAGAATGGCGCGTTATATCGATTAGATATATTACATACCACGTTTTCAGGCGCTTTAAGGCCTTCTGAAAAGCCTTGCAACGTCCTCAACGGCTCATGCCTGCCCTGCTCCAGGCGCTTGCGCCTGATGGCCTGGCGCAAGCGCCTGGCCTCCTGGAAACATCAATGCCTCGCGACAGGTACGGTCATGCCCGGATCAATCACCGCCGCGCCTGGCCGATGCGCTCGCCAGGAAGGACATGTCCGACACCGGCATGCGCGCTTCCGAATGGCCCGTGATAAACCGCTTGCGCATCGGCGCCAGCAACAGCTTTGCCGACAGGCCTGCCGCGATGGTCACCACCGCTGCAACCGTGAATACGGCATCCCAGCCACCGCGCGCCGACAGCACCGAGGCAAGCGGCACCAGCATCGCCGCCGTGCCCTTCGCCGTGTACAAGGTGCCCGCATTGGCTGCAGCGAACTTGCTGCCGAACGTATCCGCGCACAGCGCCGGGAAGATCGAGAAGATCTCGCCCCAGAACAGGAACGTCAGTGCCGCGAAGAACATGAACGCATAGGGATTCTGGCCAAACTGCATGAGCCCGAGCAGCGCCAGGCCCTCGCCGATGAAGATCACGAACATCGTGTTCTCGCGGCCGAAGCGGTCCGACAGGAAGCCGCACAGCGGACGCGTGAAGCCGTTGCACAGGTTGTCGATCGACAGCGTCATCGTCAGCAGCGGCAGCGTCATGCCCAGCATCGTGATCGGCATCGAGGCAAAGCCGTAATCCTTCGCAATCGGGCCCAGTTGCGCCGTGGCCATGATGCCGCCGGCGGCCACCGCGACGAAGCAGATATAGATCAGCCAGAACACGGGCGTCTTCATCATCTGCCCCGGCGTGAATTCCACCGGGTTGGTCAGCACGGCCTTCGCCGCCACCGCACCCTTCGGCGCTTTCGGCTTCACCAGCAGCAGCGCCAGCGCGAAGATCGCCACGCCCTGCAGGATGCCGAAGAACAGGAAGGCTTTCTCGTATCCCGCGCTATGGATCATGTTGGCGATCGGAATCACCGTGATCGCCGCGCCTGCGCCAAACCCTGCGGCCGTCAGGCCCGCCGCCAGGCCGCGCTTGTCCGGGAACCACTTCAGCGCATTGCCGACGCAGGTGCCATATACGCCACCGGCGCCAATGCCAGCGATCACCGCGGCCGCGTACAACTCCGGCAGCGTCGTCGCATACGCATTCATCACCCATGCCAGGCCGGCGCAGAGCGCGCCACCGGCCACCACCGGACGCGGGCCGAACTTGTCCACCAGCCAGCCTTCCAGCGGCACCAGCCAGGTTTCGGTCACGATAAATATGGAAAACGCCACCTGGATTGCGGACGTGCCCCAGTGATGCTTGGCGTCCATCGGTGACACAAAGAGAGTCCAGCCATACTGCAGGTTTGCCACCAAACCCATGCAAACCACGCCTACGGCCAGCTGGAACCAACGGTTCTGCAGGCCACGTCCCTCACCGGACGCGACTACCGCTTCTTGATGCGCCATCTACCTGTCTCCTGGTGCTTTTTCTGCGTCCTCGTCGGGACCGCTTGGGGTCTCCTAACTTCGGAGCCCTTGTTCACAACTGGATCGGCGCCTGACATTGCGGCACGTAAATCTGGAATTGATGCTACCTGATGCTTAATTTCGTCAGGCTTAAACTTTTTTATCGTATGTATTTACGATCGTTTATATATTGCGGATTTCGCATCAATTTCATGCCAGGCCGCCACATGACTGCGCTTTGATACATAAGCGATTGTCATCAACGGCGGCCGGCGACGCGCGAAATCAGGCCGGAACCTCCTCGAGCTGGCGCAGCAGCGCGTCCACGCTGCCCTTGGCATCGCCAAACCACATCCGCGTGTTCTCTTTATAAAACAAGGGGTTGTCCACGCCCGCGTAGCCCGCGGCCATGCTGCGCTTGGAGACAACCACGGTCCGCGCCTTCCAGACTTCGAGCACCGGCATGCCGGCGATCGGGCTGGCGGGGTCTTCGAGCGCCCCCGGGTTAACGATATCGTTGGCGCCGACCACCAGGACGACATCGGCGTGCTCGAAGTCCTCGTTGATCTCCTCCATTTCGAGCACGATGTCATAGGGCACGCGCGCCTCCGCCAGCAGCACGTTCATGTGCCCCGGGAGACGGCCGGCCACGGGATGGATGCCGAAGCGCACATTGACACCCTGCGCCTTGAGCCGCCGCGCGATCTCGCTGATGGTGCCCTGCGCCTGCGCCACCGCCATACCGTAGCCGGGAACGATGATGACCTCGTTCGCGTCCTTCAGCAGTGCGCCGACTTCGTCGCTGGAGACCGGCAGCACTTCGCCCTGCTCCGTCGCCGTGCCCTTGGCCTGCGTCGCGCCGAACCCGCCCAGGATCACCGACAGGAACTTGCGGTTCATGGCCTTGCACATGATGTAGCTGAGGATTGCGCCGCTCGACCCCACCAGCGCACCGGTGATGATGAGCAAGTCATTGCCGAGCATGAAGCCGGTCGCCGCAGCGGCCCAGCCCGAATAGCTGTTCAGCATCGACACCACCACCGGCATGTCGGCCCCGCCGATCGCCGCGACCAGGTGCGCGCCCACCAGCAGCGCGATCACCGTCATCACGCCCAGCGGCACCAGCCCGTCCTGCGCAGACCCCGCGTTGATGAACTGGTAGCCCAGCACCACGCATGCGGCGAGCGCCACCGCATTGAGCATGTGGCGGCCCGGCAGCAGCGTCGGCTTGCCGCCAAGCGTGCCGCGCAGCTTGAGGAAGGCGATCACCGAGCCCGTGAAGGTCACCGCGCCGATCAGGATGCCGAGGTAGGTCTCCACTTCGTGGATCACTTTCTCGGCGCCCGTGAGCGCATGCGAATCGAGGTAGTTGGCGTAGCCCACCAGCACCGCCGCCAGCCCCACGAAGCTGTGCAGCACCGCCACCAGCTCGGGCATCTGCGTCATCTCGACGCGACGGGCCAGCACCGCGCCGGCGCCCGCCCCGAGCACCATCGCGCCGATGATGATGGGCACCCCGTCGGGGCTGCCCGCCAGCACCGTGGTCAGGATGGCGATGGCCATGCCGGCGATGCCCAGCAGGTTGCCGCGCCTGGCGGTGGTTGGATGGCTCAGCCCGCCCAGGCTGAGGATGAAGAGCGCGCTCGCGCCCAGGTAAGCAATATTGCTGATTCCCGAAGGCATGTCTGTCTCCTCAGTCGCGCTGGAACATCTTCAGCATGCGCTGCGTCACAAGGAAGCCGCCCGCGATGTTGATGGTGGCGATCAGCACCGCCGCGCCGGCGATGATGGCGGTGGCGAGCGTCGGCTTGCCGAGTTGCACCAGCGCACCGACCACGATGATCCCGCTGATCGCATTGGTCACGCTCATCAGCGGCGTATGCAGGGCCGCGGTCACGTTCCACACGACCTGGTAGCCGACGAAGATCGCCAGCACGAACACCGTGAAGTGCGCCATGAAAGCCGGCGGCGCCACCGCGCCAAGCCCGAACAGCGCAATCACGGCGATGGCCAGTGCGATCAGCGTCGTGCCGGTGCGGCTCGGCGGCTCGGCGGGTTCCGCCGGTGCGGGTACTTCCGCCGCGGGCGCCGGTGGCGGCAAGGTCTTCAGCGGGGGGGGCGGCCACGTTACGTCGCCCTGGTGCAGCACGGTGGCGCCACGGATCATCTCGTCATCCATGTCGACCACGAGCTGGCCGTCCTTGCCCGGCGTCAGTTCCGTCAGCAGGTGCCGGATATTGGTGGCGTAGAGCTGGCTCGACTGCGCCGCCATGCGGCTGGGCAGGTCGGTGTAGCCGACGATCGTTACGCCCTGGTGCGTCACCGACTCCCCGGGCACGGTCAGCACGCAATTGCCGCCCTGCTCGGCGGCCAGGTCCACCACCACGCTGCCGGGACGCATCAGCGCCACCGTGTCGGCTTCGAGCAGGCGCGGTGCGGGCTTGCCGGGGATCAGCGCGGTGGTGATGATGATGTCCACCTCGCGCGCCTGTTCGGCGAACAGCTTCATCTCGGCCTCGATGAACGCGGGGCTCATCTCCTTGGCATAGCCGCCGCCGCCGTTGCCGTCTTCCTCGATTTCCACGGTCAGGAACTCGGCGCCGAGGCTTTCGATCTGCTGGCGCACCACCGGCCGCGTGTCGAACGCGCGCACCACGGCACCCAGGCTACGCGCCGCGCCGATGGCGGCCAGGCCGGCCACGCCGGCGCCAATCACCAGCACGCGGGCGGGCGGAATCTTGCCCGCTGCCGTAATCTGCCCCGCGAAGGGGCGCCCGAATGCATGCGCGGCCTCGATCACCGCGCGATAGCCCGCCATATTGGCCATCGAGCTGAGCGCGTCCAGCTTCTGCGCGCGAGAGATGCGCGGCACGCAGTCCATCGCGAGCACCGTGGCGCCGCGTTGCGACAGCCGTTCGAGCAGCGTCATCTGCTGCGCGGGCCAGACGAAGCTGATAAGCGTGGCGTGCTTCTTGAGCAGTGCCGCTTCTTCCACGCCCAGGCCCGGATGCACCTGGGGCGGGCGCACCTTGATCATGACATCGACCGATGCCCACAGGCTGGCGGCATCCACGATGGCCGCGCCGGCGGCCCGGTAGGCATCGTCCGAAAACGACGCCTGCTGGCCGGCGCCGGATTCCACTGCCACCTCATAACCGAGCTTGGTCAGTTCCCTGACCGAATCGGGCGTCGCGGCAACGCGCCGCTCCCCGGGATGGACCTCCCGGGGGACACCAATTGTCATTGGCATGGCTTTCCCTTTGATTGTTGGGCGCTGTTGGGCAATTACCCGCGCACGTGATTCACCAGCGAGCCGATGCCTTCGATGCTCACCTCGACCACCGCGCCGTCCTTCATCGAACCCACGCCCAGCGACGTGCCGACGGCGATCACATCGCCCGGCATCAGCGTCAGGTCCTGCGAGATGCGGCTGACCTGCTCCTCGGGCGAGAAAATCATGTCCGAGAGCGGGTAGTTCTGCCGCTCCACGCCATCGAGCCGCGTCTTCACGCTGGCGGCGCGCCAGTTGAAGCCGGGCACGATGGCCGGGCCGATACAGCCGAAGGTGTCGAAGCCCTTGGCACGCGTCCACTGCGGGAAATTGGGATCGGCGGCGATCAGTTCGGCGGCGGTCACGTCATTGACCACGGTGTAGCCGAAGATGTGTGACGCCGCCTCGGCCACCGACACATTGCGCGCCTTCTTGCCGATCACGATGCCAAGCTCGCCCTCGTAGACGATCTTGCCGTCATAGCTGCGCGGGCGCTCCACGGCATCGCCGGGGCCAGCCAGCGAAGTGCCCGGCTTGATCAGGAACAGCGGGTGCGTCGGCACGGGTTTTTCCAGCTTGCGCGCCAGCGCGTGGAAGTTGTTCCACAGCGCCACGACCTTGCCCGGCTCACAGGGCGCGAACAGGTGCAGTTCGCCAAGCTTGTGGATGGCGCCGGTGGGTTGAGGGTCGGCATAACCGGGGCCATCGTATTCAATGACGCGGTCGCTATCGGCACCTTCGGTGCGGCCGTAGCCGACACTGCCGTCTGCACGGCGGAAACGAATCCAGGATTGCACAGCACGAACTCCTCCGGCGGGCACGCGTCAGGCATGCCCGCTCGGTGTGGGAAACAGAGGGAGAGAGGGACTGTCGGGCGCTCAGACGGCGCCGGCCAGCTTCATCGCAGCGATCTGGGCCGGCGTGCGGCCCAGCCACTCCAGGATTTCCTCGGTGTGCTCGCCCAGCAGCGGCGCGCGCTCCACCTTCACCGGCGAGTCGGACAGCGCGATCGGCGAGCCCAGCTGCACGTACTTGCCGCGCGTCGGGTGCTCAAGCTCCACCAGGTAGCCGCGCTCGTACATCGACCGGTCCTCGATCAGGTCCTTCATCGACAGGATCGGGCCGCACGGCACATCGACCTCGTTGAGCGCATTCATCACTTCGAACTTGGTCAGGCCGGAGGTCCACTGCTCGATGATGCCGAAGCACTGCCCCAGCTTCTTCAGGCGGACTTCCGGCGAGGCGAACTCCGGGTCGGTGATCAGGTCCTCGCGGCCGCACAGGCGCATCAGCGGCTCCCAGCCCTGCGGCTGGATGATGACGTAGACGTAGTCGTTGGGGCCACCCGGCGAGCAGCGCAGCGCGGCGCCCGGCTGGCCACCGCCCGATGCATTGCCCGCGCGCGGCACGTGATCGTCGAACTGTTCGTTGGGGTACTCGCGCAGCGGGCCGGCATCGAGCCGTTGCTGGTCGCGCAGCTTCACGCGGCACAGGTTCAGCACGGCGTCCTGCATGGCGACTTCCACGCGCTGGCCGCGCCCGGAGTGCTCGCGCTGCAGCAGCGCGGCCAGGATGCCGACCACGCAGTGCACGCCGGTGCCCGAATCGCCGATCTGGGCGCCGGTGACCGTCGGCACGCCGGCGGCGTCGCCGGTGGTAGAGGCCGAACCGCCCATGCATTGCGCCACGTTCTCATACGCCTTGCAGTCCTGGTACGGACCGGGGCCGAAGCCCTTGATCGACGCATAGATCAGGCGCGGGTTCAGGTCCTGCAGGTGGTCCCAGTCGAAGCCCGCGCGCGCCAGCACGCCGGGACCGAAATTCTCGATCAGCACGTCGCTGCGCTGGACCAGGTCTTCGAGCAACGCCTTGCCTTCAGCCGTCTTCATGTTCAGCGTCAGGCTGCGCTTGTTGCTGTTGAGCATGGTGAAGTACAGGCTGTCGGCGTTCGGCACGTCGCGCAGCTGGCTGCGCGTGATGTCACCCCGGCCCGGCATTTCCACCTTGATCACGTCGGCCCCCATCCACGCCATCAGCTGCGTGGCCGATGGGCCGGCCTGGACGTGCGTCATGTCCAGGATCCGGATGCCCTCCAGTGCTTTTCGTTCCATGGCGATGTCTCCTCTGCTTTGTTTAACTTGTGCCAGTCATTTCGACCGTCTTGATGACATACGGTATGTGATATATCAGAAGACGGCAAGTAGTTTTCCTGTCAGTTAGCGAAATTTCGTCGCTGCAGTGCATCAAAAGCCCGTGCCGGGGGTGCCTTCGCTCCGGCGCTAGACCTTGTCAGGCCTGAGCTCGCAGGCGCTAGCAGGGATCGGGGCGCAGAAAGCGATCGATCATTGCGCAGATGTTGCGCCGAATACACTGATATATCACATACCACGATGCGGCGCGAACGGCGAAGCCGGAATGCGAAAACGGCGGACAATGTCCGCCGTTCAGGTGCCGCTTTCCGCCCCTCTTGCGCAGGCTCAGTCCAGGAAATCGCAGTGCTTCTCGACGTAGTCGGCCAGGTCCAGCGAGTGCTGCCGCACCAGCCGCTCGGCCAGCTCGGTATCGCGCTTCTCCAGTGCCTCGATGATGCGCAGGTGATCGACGATCGAGCGCGCGGCCCGGTCGCTCTGCGAGATGGTCATTTTCCGGATGGCCCGCACATGGATAAAGATATTGCGGATCGTGTCCATGATGATCTGCGACTTCGACAGCTGCACGATCGCCTGGTGGAACACAATATTGGCGTCCGAGTACTCTTCGATATGCTCGGCCGGCGTTGAATCGCGGAAGCTGTCGAACATGCGCCGCAACTGGGCGATCTCGGCGTCGGTGGCATTCAGCGTGGCAAGACGCGCAGCCATGCTTTCCAGCGCCGCCCACATCTGGATCATCTCGACGATCTCGCGCTTGGTCTTGCGCATGATGTAGATGCCGCGCCGGGGCACGGTGCGCAGGAAGCCTTCCTGCTCGAGCAGCGTCATGGCCTCGCGAATCGGCGTGCGGCTCACGCCCATGGCCTCGCTCAGTACCCGCTCGTCCAGCCGGATCTCATCGCGCGACTGATAGATATCCGCGTCGGCAATGGCCTGGCGCAGCATGGCGTAGGCCTGGTCGCGCAGGCTGGCGCCGGCGTTGATGGGTTGCACGGACAGGGCCAGTGCGGGCGGCTGGACAATCGGTTGGCTTTGCGCAGACATGAATAAGCTCGTGTGAGACCGGTGGCGCGGCAGCCACAATGGCAGCCCGCCGCATTCCTGCACAGCTTAGCAAAATCGCCTGGAGTCATTCCCGAATCGCATCAAACCCCCGATGGGGTTCGATGGCGGCGTCCGCGCGGTGCCCGGTTTGTCGTATATGGTATATCACAATGACCATCCCTTCCCGACGGCGAAGCCAAGAAAACGTGACTTTCTTCGCCGATGGCACGACGGAAAGCGCCGCCCGGACCGTGCAAGGCATGGACCGGGCGGCGTCGACGTGGTGGCCCGATCAGGCCGCCAGTCGCGCCATCTCGTCGCGCTGTTTGATCAAGCCGAGAACGGCGTCGCACATCGGCGTGGGATGTTCGACCAGCCGGCCCATCTCCTGCACCACCGTAAGCAGCGGATCGATTTCCATCGCCCGGCCCGCTTCCAGGTCCTGCAGCATCGACGTCTTGTGCGCCCCCACGGCGCCCGCGCCGTTGATGCGCCGTTCCACGTCGACGCGGAACTTCACGCCAAAGGACTCGGCAATGCTCTGGGCCTCCAGCATCATCTGGCGGGACAGCGCACGCGTGGCGGGATTCGCGGTGATCACGTCGAGCGTCGCATGGGTCAGCGCGCTGATCGGGTTGAAGCACAGGTTGCCCCACAGCTTGAGCCAGATCTCGTCGCGAATGTTGTCGCGCACCGGGGCATCCAGGTCGGCGGCCATCATCATCTGGCTGAGTCGCGTCACGCGCTCGGACTGGCTGCCGTCCGGCTCGCCCAGCGGAAATTTCTTGCCATACACGTGCTTGATCACGCCGGGCTCGATGATTTCAGCGGCGGGATAGACCACGCAGCCGATCGCGCGTTCGGGTCCGAAACCGCGCCATTGCCGGCCGCCGGGGTCCACGCTTTCCAGCGTCGAGCCGGCGAGCTTGCCGCCATGCTTGTAGAAGTACCAGTACGGAATGCCATTGACGCCGGTGACGATCGCCGTCTGCGGGCCCAGCAGCGGCTGGATCAGATCCACCACGCCGGGCACCGAATGCGCCTTGAGGGTGATGAACACATAATCCTGAGGCCCGAGTTCGCGCGGGTCGCTGGTGCAGTTCACCTTGGCCACCCGCTCCTCGCCGTCAATCAGCAGGCGCACGCCGTTGGCCTGCATGGCGGCCAGGTGCGGGCCGCGCGCAACGAAACTGACTTCCGCCCCGGCGCGCGCCAGCTGAGCGCCGACATAGCCACCGATGGCCCCTGCCCCATAGATGCACACTTTCATTGCCTGTCTCCTTGATGGCTCGATAGTATTCATTGATATATCACATACTATATTCCACAAAGGCAGACGACAACCTTAATCTTCAACTTCCGGATTTCCGCCGCCACAAGCGCTTGCTACCATGTCGGCGACACTGCGCTTGCGGGCCAGCGGCAAGGGCCCTCCTACACTCGATCGGAGCTCACATGGAATCGTCCCTCGCATTGCTGCAGGATCCCGCCGCCTGGGCTGCGCTGGCCACGCTGGTTGCGATGGAGATCGTGCTGGGCATCGACAACCTGATCTTCATCTCCATCCTCACCAACAAGCTGCCGGAAGCCATGCGGGAGAAGGCGCGGCGCGTTGGCATTGGCCTGGCGCTGATCCTGCGCCTGGCACTGCTGGCGACGATTGCCGTGATCGTTACGCTGACCGAGCCGATCTTCACCGTGCTGGGGCGCGGCATTTCCTGGCGCGGCCTGATCCTGATCGCCGGCGGCGCGTTTCTCGTCTGGAAGGCCACGCGTGAAATCCACCATCACGTCGCGGGCGAGCCCGAGGGCGGCGACGACACCGGCAAGGCCAGCGCGACCCAGAGCTTCGCCAGCGCCATCGGGCAGATCCTGGTGCTGGACCTGGTGTTCTCGATCGACAGCATCATCACCGCCGTCGGCATGACCGAACACGTCGAGATCATGTTCATCGCGGTAATCGCCGCCGTCACGGCGATGTTATTCGCCGCCACGCCGCTGGCGAACTTCATCAACCGCAATCCGACCATCGTGATGCTGGCGCTGGCGTTCCTGATAATGATCGGCATGACGCTGATCGCCGAAGGCCTCGGCACCCATGTGCCCAAGGGTTATATCTATACAGCGATGGCGTTCTCGGCCGCCGTGGAGGGGCTGAACATGATCTCGCGGAAACGGCGGGCGCAGCGCAGGGTCCGCGCCGGCGAGTGACTGGGTCGCCCTCTCGCTGTAACAGTCGGTGTCCGAACTTTCGCCGGACCGGGGCGTCTCTTACAGTTCTGCACTGACGCAAGATGAAAAAAGGACGCTGACGCCACATGATGAATCGCCGCACCCTGCTGGTTTCCGCCACCGCTTCCGCTGCCCTGGCCGCACTGGGCATCACTCCGTCGGCGTTGGCCGCCAGCGGGATCAAGCTGGGCGACCCTCGCCCGTTCAGCTTCGACGCCCTCATCGACCAGGCCCGCGCGCTGGCCGGCAAGCCCTACGCGGCGCCGCCCGCCCCGCCGCCCGAGGTGCTCGACCGGATCGACTACGACGCCCACGGCAAGATCCGCTTCCGTCCGGAGAATGCGCTGTTCGCCGACGGCCCCGGCCAGTTCCCGGTGACGTTCTTCCACCTGGGCACCTACTTCCGCACGCCGGTCCGCATGCATGTGATCGACCGCGGCCGCGAGGGCAAGGGCAATGCGCGCGAAATCGTCTACGAAGAAAGCTACTTCGACATGCCCGCCGACAGCCCCGCGCACAAGCTGCCGCGCGGCAGCGGCTTTGCCGGCTTCCGCTTCCAGGAAAGCCGCCTGGGCGACCAGAAAGCGAGGGACTGGAAAAAGAACGACTGGGTCGCCTTCCTGGGCGCGTCGTATTTCCGGGCGATCGGCGAGCTGTACCAGTACGGCCTGTCCGCGCGCGGCATCGCCATCGACGTGGCCGAGGCGGGCAAGGCCGAGGAATTCCCGAACTTCACCCATTTCTATTTCGAGACGCCCGAAGGCAAGGGCGACACCGTGACGGTCTACGCCTTGCTCGACGGACCGAGCATCGCTGGCGCCTACCGCTTCGTCATGCAGCGCGGCAAGGCCGTGGTGATGGACGTGGAATGCGCGCTGTTCCTGCGCAAGGACGTGGCGCGTCTCGGCCTGGCACCGCTCACCTCGATGTACTGGTTCTCCGAGACCATGAAAGGCACCGCGGTCGACTGGCGCCCCGAAGTCCATGATTCGGACGGCCTGGCGCTCTGGAACGGCGCCGGCGAGCACATCTGGCGCCCGCTCAACAACCCGCCGCAGACCATGGCTTCGGCGTTCGCCGACGACAACCCGCGCGGCTTCGGCCTGCTGCAGCGCGACCGCCAGTTCGATCACTACCAGGACGGCGTCAACTACGAACGCCGGCCCAGCCTGTGGGTCGAGCCGCGCGACGGCTGGGGCGCCGGGGCGGTGCAGCTGGTCGAACTGCGCACCGACGACGAGATCCACGACAACATCGTGGCCATGTGGGTGCCCAAGGCTGCGGCGCGCGCCGGCAATACCTACCGCCTGCGCTACCGCCTGCACTGGCTCGCCGACGAACCCTTCCCGAGCCCGCTCGCGCGCTGCGTGGCCACGCGCATGGGCAACGGCGGCCAGCCCGGGCAGCCGCGCCCGCAGGGCGTGCGCAAGTTCATGGTGGAGTTCAGGGGCGCCCCGCTGGAAAAGCTGCCGTTCGGCGTCAAGCCGGAAGCGGTACTGAGCGCATCGCGCGGCAAGTTCTCCTATGTCTTCACGGAAGCGGTGCCGAATGGCGTGGCGGGCCACTGGCGTGCGCAGTTCGACCTGGCGGCCGACGGCAAGGAGCCGGTCGACCTGCGGCTGTTCCTGCGGCTCGGCGGCAAGCCCCTGTCCGAAACCTGGCTATATCAGTACCACCCGTTCCAGTCGCCGACGGGTTACGGTGCCTGACTCGCCTTCGCGACGGCGGTCGCGCGGAAGGCGGCAAGCAAGGCCCCGCCCGCGGTGCACACTATTGCGTCGCAGTGATGTCAGCGGCTTGCGAGCGGGTATGATGACCGCTTACACGGGTCCATCAGCCAGCTTCACATGATCTCCACCGAATTTTCCGGCGGCGCCGATGCCGGCCAGGCTTCGTCGCTGCCGCGTTCCGAGCGCGCCTACCAGCAATTGCGTGCGGCCATCCAGGCCGGACAGCTGTCCCCGGGTACGCGCCTGCGCGAGGTGGAACTGGCCGAATCGCTGGGCCTCTCGCGCACGCCGGTACGCGAAGCGCTGTCGCGGCTGGAATCCGAAGGTCTGGTCGTCAACGAGCCCAATCGCGGCATGATGGTCACGCAGCTCGACGCCAGCATGGTCAGCGAGCTCTATGTCATGCGCGAAGTGCTGGAAGGCACCGCCGCCGCGCTGGCCGCCCGCCACGCCACGGACGTCGAGATCTCGCTGCTGCGCGATATTGTCGAGCGCGACCTGTCGATGGCCGACGACCCCGACCGCCTGGCCGGCAACAACCGGCTGTTCCACGAAACCCTGCATCGCTGCGCGCACAACCGCTACCTGCTCAAGACGCTGCGCTCGCTGCACGAATCGATGGCGCTGCTTGGCCGCACCACGCTCGCGGTGCCGGGACGGGCCCGCGTTTCCTACGAAGAACACCTGGCGCTGGTCGAAGCCTTGGAAAAGCGCGACCCCGCGCTCGCCGAGCAGATCACGCGCCGCCATATCCAGCAGGCGTACAAGGTACGCCTGTCACTCTGGATCGAAGAGCAATCGTCCTCGCTCTGACCGGATCGGCGCGGCTCAGGCCGCCGCTTCGGCACGGGAGGCGCGCAGGCTGCCGACACCCAGCACAGCCAGCGCAGACAGGATCAGCGCGATTGCACCGAACGTCTGCGGGGCAATCTGTTCCCCGCCCAGCCAGGCACCGACGGCCAGTGCCACGGGCGGATTGACGTAGACATAGCTGGTCGCCAGCGTCTGGCTCACGTTCGTGACCAGGTACATGTAGGCGGAAAACGCCACCAGCGAGCCCATCACCACCAGATAGCCCCAGGCCCACCACGCCTGCGCGCTGACCGACGCCGGCCAGGGCTCCTGCCTCAGCACCGACAGGGTCATCAGGATTACCCCGCCGATCAGCATCTCCGCGGCGAAGGCGGCCGCCCCTTCCGGCAGTTCCAGCCGGCGCGCTACCTGCGAGCCGAACGACCAGCTGGCCACGGCCAGCAGCAGCGCCACCACGCCCGTGGCACTGACGCGGAATTCCGCGCCCCCGGTCAGGACGAGGATGCCAGCGCTGCCGATGACAATCGCCAGCCCCTCATACCAGCGCGGCCGCGTTCCGAAGCACGCGCTCCAGAACAGTCCGAAGATGGGCATCGACCCGATCATGACGGTGGTGGCCCCGGATGAAATCGTCTGTTCGGCAACGGCGGTCAGGCCCATGCCGCCCACCAGCAGGAAGATCGCCGGCAGCGCACAGTTACGAAGTTGGCGCCAGGCGGGCATCGGCGTACGCCGCCATGCCAGCCATGCGGTCAGCAAAAGGCCCGCGCACAGGAAGCGCGAGGCGGTCATCAGAAACGGCGGAAAGCTCTCCAGCGTGAAGCGGATCGCAAGATAGGTCGTGCCCCAGACCACGTAGGTGATCAGCAGGCAGCACAGGACGAGCGGGGGCATGGTGTCCGGAAGAACCGCGAAGAAGGCTTGAAAGATAGCCTGACGCCACGCTGGCGCCAAACGAAAAGGTCTGGCAAGGGTTGTGAGTCTGTCTCATAAAACAGCCGTTAAGCCAAAGCGCCACATGCCGGAGAGCTTTCACATCACACGTTGCTTTTCTCGCATACGTACTTTTACGTAATGCTGCAACGCGACAATTCCTTTGCTACAATCAGGGAAAACCCCATGAGGGTAATCCCTGTAAGGAAGGACGCCATGAACACCCAATCCGATATCAAGCTGACCGATCAACTGGAACGCGACCTGATCGAGCGCGAACTGGGCTCCCGTGGCCTGGGCATTTCGAACGACGTGAAGCGCGCCATTGCCTTTGTGCAAACCGTGCTGACCCGTCTGCAGACGCAAGCCCGCAAGGCCAAGGTAAGCTACGCCAACGGTTGAGCCAAGCGCTCCCGGAAGTACCGGTCTCGTCAGCGAGGCCAAATGAAGCCGGCAAGTGCGGCCCGCAGGGGTAGCAACGCCGGCTTTTTCATTCATTGGGACCCTCCCTATGGTGATGCGCGGCTTGCCCTCGATGCCAGGCGGTCCCGCCGGCATCGAGGATGGCCAATCCTCAGAAAATCTGACGAATGCCAACCGCCACGCCCACCATGCTGCGCTGCCCCGGGGTGGGGAAGTAGCCGGTGGCAAAGCCGGTATTCGACGTATCGAAATTCAGCCCCGCGTTGCGCGCGTACGCGGTCGTCAGGTAGACGTCGGTCCGCTTCGAGAACGCGTAGTCGGCAACGAACGCCACTTCCCACGGGCTGGCCGGGGTAGTGGCCGCGGCCGTCTGCACCAGTCGCACCGATTTCAGGTTCCAGTAGTAATAGCCCAGCTGGAGGCCGAGTGCCGATGTCAGCTGATAGTTCGCGCCCGCCCACCAGAAATCGTCGCGCGACAGCGTCGAACCGTCGGCGAACTGCGTGGAGCCCCAGCGATAGCCGCCCATCACGCTGGCGTTGCCGACGTTGTAGCGCAGTGCGCCAGCGAGCTTGCGCTGCTTGCCCGCGCTGCCTGCGGCAATGGCCGGATGCCATTCGTCATAGGCCAGTGCGGCGCCAAACCCATTCGAGAAATAGGAAACCCCGGCACCAAAGCCGGTGTTGTCGCGGCCGTGGCCGGGCACTTCGCCGGCACCGGCGCCGGCCAGCGGCGTCATGCCGGTCAGCCCGACACCCGTGCCAAAGGAATAGTGGGCCATGGCGGTCAGGCCGCCGAAGGAGCCGGAATACTTGACCGTGTTGTCCGAGCGGTTGTCCAGGCCCGTCAGGGCCCCCACTGGCTCGTAAAGGCTTGCATAACGCAGCGGCGCGAAGTTGGCCATGGTTTCGAACAGCGGCGTGTACTGCCGGCCGAGCATGACCTGGCCGGCGTCGGATTGCAGGCCGACGTAGGCCTGTCGTCCGAACAGGCGTCCGCCGTTGCCCGACATGCCGGTATCCACCCCGAAACCACTCTCCAGCACGAAGATGGCCCGCTTGCCGCCGCCCAGGTCTTCGGTCCCGCGCAGGCCCCAGCGCGGGCCGGCGAGTCCGCCGATTGATCCCATGGCAAACCGGCTCCCGCCTTGCTGGTAGGTGACCTGGCCGTTGTTGAGCGTCGGCGCGCTGCTGCCCATCTTGCTCACATATTCGATCGGGGCATCCAGTACGCCGTACAGGATGACGTTGCTTTGCGCGAGCGCCGGCGTGCTGAACAACGCCGATCCGGCAAGGGCTGCGCCGCAGGCCACGGTGATGCAGGTCCTTTTCAGGCTTGAACTCATGATTTCGGATTTCCTCTTTGTGGTTTTATTCGGCCCGCCGCATCCGGCGTCTGGCCCGCATGCACGTCACGGGCAACAGACGCGCGTGTCCGCGCCCGGGACGCGTGCCGCGCGGGCGTTGGGGTGATGCCCGGTTTCGTCGTGAATCGTGGAAGGCGCGAAACGGGCAAGCCGCCGCGCCCTCCCCCGTGCTAGCCGGCCACGAGCTTGGCGCGCACCAGCGCGCTCGCGCCGGTCAGCTCGCCAAGCGGCCGTTCCGCCGTGATCAGGGGCAGCCCCTGCTGCTCCATGCGCTGGAGCTTCATCGCCTGCTCGCATTGGGCCAGTGCCTGCGCGCGCGGCATGAACACAATGCCGCCCTCGTCGGCGATCACCAGGTCCCCCGGCGACACGACCGCGCCGCCACAGCTCACGGGCACGTTCATGGCGCCGCCGATGCCCTGAAGGCGCGTCGTGATGCTGCTGAAGCCGCGTGCCCAGACCGGCAGCGACAGGTCGCGGATTTCCGCGGGGTCCGCGCAGGGACCGTCAACGATCACGGCAGCGACACCGGCCTTGGCGATGGCATAGGCAACGCCTCCGCCCAGGCAGGCGTGCCGGTTGTCACCGAGCCGGTCGATGACCAGGACGTCACCCGGCCGCAACATGCCCACGGCGTGATGCAGCAGCGTGGAATCCGCCGCGGGCAAGGCCAGGGTCACGGCAGGGCCGGCAATGCGCATGCGTCCAAAGAGCGGTCGGATTCCCGCGTCGGGAAAGCCCAGCAGCCGGAAGTGGCCGATGGTGGCGGGCTCGGCTTCCATCGCGGCGCGATGGATCTCCGGAGGCAGCGCCTCCGGCATGGGTCGAATGTCGAACATGGGTAGGCTCCGCTCGGCGCTCAGAGAACGCGGTGCTGGCGCAGCGGCATGCGCGCGCGGATCTGCGTGAGATAGTCGCGGTCGAAGCCTGCCGAGGCATGGCCTTCGGTGTTCGACACCTGGGCCACGATCTGCCCCCACGGGTCGATGATCATCGAATGACCGAAGTTCTTGTACTTGCCCTCGCCGAACGTGCCCACCTGGCCCGGCGCGACAAAGTAGGTCTGCGTTTCGATGGCGCGCGCGCGCAGCAGCACTTCCCAGTGGGCCGCGCCGGTTTCGAAGGTGAAGGCCGACGGCGCTACGATGATGTCGGCGTCGCGTTCCACCAGCGCCCGATAAAGCTCGGGGAAGCGCATGTCATAGCAGATCGAGAAGCCGATCTTGACGCCTTCCACGTCCACGCAGACGATCTCGTCGCCACGTCCGACCAGCTTCGATTCCTTGAGTTCGGTGCCATCCGCGAACACCACATCGAAGCGATGGATCTTGCGGTACTTCGCCAGCAGGCTGCCGTCGCGGCCGAACATGAGCGAGCAGTTGAAGACGTCGTCGCCGGCACGTTCCATCATGCTGCCAATATGGAGAATGATGTTGTGCTGGCGGGCCGCTTCGCTGAAGGAGCGGTAAGCCTCGCCGTCAGGAAACGCTTCGGCGGAGTCGCGCATCTCCTTGGGCGACGCGCTGATGCAGGCCACCATTTCCGGCAGCACCACGAAGTCGGGGGAATCGGCTTGCATGGCTCGCTCGATCAGGCCGAGCGCCTTTTTGATGTTCTTCGGCTTGCTATTGCCGGCGTTCAACTGGATGACTGAGATCTTCATGACTGGGTTTCGGTTTGGGTGTAGCGAAATCAGGAAAAAAAGGGAGCCACCGCCAGGCGAGAGCGCCTGACGACTTTGGCTCGGGTAAGTCCGGGATGGCGGCGCGCAAGCGCGCCGCGGGATCAGGAAGGGGCCGGGACCATGGCGTCCGTTTGTCAGGACATCGCAGTGGCCGTACGGCCTCGCGCTGCCAGCGTGTAGCTGGCCAGGACAACGACCGAGACCAGCAGTGCGGTGGCGCCCACGGCGGCGACGGCAGTGCGCAATGCCTCGGTGCCTTGCGGAACGAGTTTGGTCATCTCGCCCACCAGCAGCGGTCCGACGGCCAGCCCGCAGAGATTGACCGCGAGGACATAGACCGCCGAGACGCGGCTGCGGATGGACGCCGGGCTGCGCAGTTGAATCAAGGCGGGAGCGACACCGATCGAGCACGTGCAGAGGGCATGCAGGATCGCGGCCAGGCCCAGCAGCAGCACGGGCGTGTGGGCGAGCATGAGCGCGGCGGCAAACGGCAGGCCAATCACCGCCGCGGTCAGGGGCACGCGTAGCACACCGACTTCCGGCTGGCGGCTCTGGATGCGGTCAGCCGCCCAGCCGCCGACCAGCATGCCGACGGAACTGGCAACAAGCACGATGAGGCCATAAGGCTTGCCGATCTGGCCGGGCGTCCAGGCAAACTCGCGCGCGAAAATGGACGGCAGCCAGGACAGCAGTGCGTAGTTCATCGTCAGCAGACCGGACATGCCGATGAACAGCGCCGCAATAAAGGTCCGGTCGGACCACATGTAGCGGGCCGTACCCACGTGCGGTGCGACGGCGCCCGCATGGCCGCGTTTCGTGGCCACCGGCGTCTTGTTCTCGGTGCGCGACAGCACCCACCAGAGAATCGGCGTGAGCACCAGGCCCGGCAGCGCCACGGCCACGAACGTCTGCTGCCACGGTTGCAGCGTGCCGAACCACGGTGTGACCACCGGGCCAATGCCCTTCAGATAGTCATACATCGCACCCACGATGTAGAAGGCCGTGCCCGCGCCAATGACCGCCCCTACCTGGAACAGGCTCAGGGCGCGATTGATCATCGTGCGCGGGAACTGATCGTGGATGATGGCGTAGGCCGACGGCGCAAGCGCAGCCTCGCCCGCACCGACCAGCATGCGCGAGGCCAGCAGCCCGACAAAGGTCGTGGTCAGTCCGCATGCCGCGGTCGCCGCGCTCCAGACCAGCAGCCCGACCACGATGGTGCCCTTGCGCGACCACTTGTCCGCGAGCCAGCCGCACGGCAGGCCCAGCACCGCATAGAACAGGCCGAAGGCCAGGCCCTGCAGCAATCCGATCTGCGAATCGGTGATGTCGTACGCCTTCTTGATCGGCTCGATCAGCAGCGACAGCGCAAACCGGTCGATCACGGAGACAACCATCGCCAGCGCGAGGACCATCGTGAGGATCCACGCCCAGCGTTGGACGGTCTTGACCACCGGCTGATTGATTGGTGAATTCATGTTTGCGTATCCTGTTTCAGGAATCCCGGAATCCGGGGATTCCCAGGGGAAGTCGATAAGTGCGTAAGCGCGACGCGGCTTACTGCCCGGAATGGTTTTGCAGCGTCTCGTTAGCCGTCGCCCAGATGGCGCTCAGCCCGCGATACAGCGCAACCTGCTCCATCGCGATGAACACCCGTTCCGCGCCGTGCTCGATCGCAAAAGCCTGCTCTTCCGGGCTCCATGCCGGGAACAACCAGGATTTGCCTGCGGCCTTGGCCGCTCTGACAATCGTCTCGATATCGGCCCAGTCGCCTGCTTGCCGCTTGTAGATGCCGCGGCCGCGCCGGATAGAGAGGTCGGTCGGTCCGATGAAGACCCCGTCCACGCAAGGCAGGTCGAGGATCGCGTCGACTTCCGCCAGCGCCTGCTCGTCCTCGACCATCGGATAGCACTTCGTGTTGCGGTCCTGCTCTGCGATCCAGGCATCGGCCGGGTAGGCGAAATGGGTCGTCCTGCCGCCAGCGAGGCTGCGATCGCCCAGCGGCGGCAGTTTTGCGTAGCCGCACACACGGCGCGCCTCTTCGACGCCCGAGATGTGGGGAATCACGACGGCATCCGCGCCAAAGTCCAGCGCCTGCTGGACAGCTTCACGGGTCGGGCCGAGCACCTTGGCGAAGACTTCATAGCCAAGCGCTTTCAGGAACGGCACGAAGCGGTCGAGGGCATCCAGATCGAAGGTGCCGTGTTCGATATCGAGGATCGCCACGCGATAGCCGATAGTCTTGCCGATCTCGGCGGTCGCTATGTTCGGTCCGGAAAACCAGAGGCCAAGATGGTTGGGGGAAAGCTTCGTCTTCATATCTTGTGCGGGAAAAAATCGCTTCGCGTGAACGGGCCTGCCTATCGATATCGCGTGTGACATCGACCGCAGATCTTATTGCATACGTCGTGTATACATGACGTATGCAAAGATAGAGGTCGCAATCCGCTCCAGCAATCGGCGTTTACCCGACGAATCCGCGTGTGGATTCGCCGGATCCATGGGCCTTTTCGCGTTTTGCGCTATGATTCGACGTGAATTTCCCGCAGCACACGAATGTGAGCGACATGACCGATAAAGCCCTTTTTCGGTGCAGGCATGTCGTGGATATACATGACGTACACAAAAATCCACCCTATGGGTTCCGAGAGTTCCAAGACCACCACCGCGCTCTCCGCCGCCGAACGCGCCTACCAGCACATCCACGGGCAGATCCTGCGCGGGCAATACGCCAGCGGCGCCTTCCTGGAAGAAGAACCGCTGTCCGAAGAAATCGGCGTGTCACGCACGCCGATTCGAGAGGCCTTGCGACGCCTGTCGGCGGAGGGATTCATCGAACTTATTCCACGGCGAGGCGCCCGCGTGCGCGGCGTGACCGCCCAGGAACTGCGCCAGTTCCTTGAGGCCCGGTTCGCCCTGGAAAGCCATGCCATCCGGACCATCTGCCAGCAAAAACAGGCCGTCCCCGCGGAACTGGCACGCATGATCGGCGAGATCAGCCGACTGGTCCTGGAGCGCAACTTCTTCGAGGCGGCCGAACTCGACCGCCAGTTCCATCGGGCCATCGTCAGCCTGGCTGGCAATGACCTGCTGGTCGAGCTGTTCGATGCGCTCCGGTTCCGCCACCTGCTGGCCTGCCTTTCGACGCCGCCGGATCCGACGCAGGTCCGCCTGGTCGTCGACGAACACGTGGACCTGCTCGCCGCACTGTCGAGCCACGACGCGGCGCGCGCGCTGGACAACCTCGCCGAACATCTGGACCCGGAGCGCGCGCCACGGCTGCGCGCCCTGTCCGACTGAGGGCCCCGTTTTCCAAGGCGGCGGCCCCGCGCCATGCACGGGCCGTTGGCGTTTCAGGCAGTCGAGGCCGCCGTGCAGAGCGATTCCGGCGCCTGGAAGGCATACCATTCGCGCGCGAGCCATTGCGCAAAGCGCAGTGCCACGAAGTCCGAGAACGCCGCTGCGATAATCTGCCCGCCGAACGGCAATCCACGCGAATCGCGGCCCAGCGGGACAGCGGTGGCCGGCAGGCCGACTACCCCGGGATATCCGGCCCAGAACATCGAATCGGTGCTCTCCTGCGGCTGTCCATTGACATCGAGCATGCGCTCCCAGCGCTCGCCGTTCTGGTTGTGCGCAAAGGCGGTCGTCGTGGCGACCGGGCAGATCAGCAAATCGAAGTCGTTGAAGAAGTGGTCCCATTGCCTGCGCAGCGTCGCGCGGCGCTGGTCGAGCGCGAACCAGTCCCGGTGCGTGAGCGTGGTGCCGCGATAGTGGCAAGCGCGGTAGCTCATGTCGGCGGGGTCAAGCAGGTTCGCCGTGCGCCTGGCCGCGTCGTAGGCGTCATCGGGAAGAAACGCTCCGGTCGCGCCGCGCACAAGGTGCAGGTACACCGCACGCGCCTCGCCGCTGTCGACCGGCCGGCGGTCCTCGCTGACACAGGCAACCTCCCCGCGCAGGAAGGAAGCCAGCGCCTGAAGTCCCGCGACGATCGCGCTGTCGACGCGTGCCACGGGGTCGTCGGCCATGACGGCGATCCGCAGGCTCTCGACCGGCCTGCTGCGGTCGCGCCAGCGCGCTTGCTGCCAGCCGTGGCTGCCAAAGCTATGGGCGGGCGACCCCAGCACGTCCATCGCCAGTTCGAGGTCGTGCGCACAGCGCGCCATGGGCCCGGCAACGGCGATATCCACGCTGTCGATGCAGGCGATCCCCGGCAACGCGTGGCCTTCCATGGGGACTACGCCCCAGGTCGGCTTGTGGCCGTACACGCCGCAGTAGTGCGCCGGATTCCGGATGGAGGCGCCAATGTCGCTCCCCAGTTCGAGGCAGGTGTAGCCGGCTGCCAGGGCTGCCGCCGATCCGCCCGAAGAACCGCCCGGCACGCGGGTCGGATCCCAAGGGTTGCTGGTCGTTCCATATACCGGGTTGAAGGTCTGCCAGTCGGCCAGCGAAACCGGCACGTTGGTCTTGCCGAAAACGATCGCACCGGCATCCACCAGGCGTTGCACGGCCACCGCGTGGCGCGTGGCGATATTGGTCCTGAAGGCCTCGTAGCCCCACGTCGTGGGCAGGCCGGCCACGTCGAACGACTCCTTTACGGTAATCGGCAAGCCGTGCAGCGGGCCCCAGCTCCGACCGCGCGCGCGGTCGGCATCCGCTTCGGCGGCGCGCAGCAGTGCGCGCTCCGCATCCAGCACCGCAACGGCGTTGATGTCGGGATCGATCGCCGAGACACGGTCCAACTGGCTGTTGAGCACCTCGACGCTTGAACTTTCCCCCTGGCTCAGCGAGCGCAGGCATTCATGGGCAGTGGAATAGTCTTTCACCGGACAACTCCCTTCAATCAGCGGTTGACGGCCTGAGCAGGCATCAGGAGCACCGCGGTGCTGCCCAGCGCGAGACAAGCGGCGAGAACGCCCAGGCCGAGCGATGCGCTTCCGGTCGTCGCAAACAGCCAGCCGAACACCGATGGGCTGGCAAACCCGGCGATCTGCCCGAACGCATTGACGAAGGCGAGACCGACGGCGGCCGCCGCACCCGACATGAAGGCCGTCGGCAGGTTCCAGTACAGCGCGTTGGCGACCACGTTGCAGCCGATGGCGACGGTGCCGGCAACCAGCAGCAGCGTCGGGTTATCCAGCGTCCAGGGCATGACAGCGAGGCCCGCAGCCGCGGCAAAGCCGGGCAAGGCACTGTGCCAGCGGCGTTCACCGCTGGCATCGGAGGTCCGGCCCAGCACCAGCATGCCGATGACCGCCACGACATACGGTACGGCGACCATCCAGCCTATCTCGACCGTGTTCATCACCCCGGCTTTGCGCAGCATGGACGGCATCCAGAAGGCCAGCGTAATGCCGCACAGAAAGGCGAAGTTGATGAACGCAAGCAGCCAGACCATCGGCGAGCGGAAGGCATCGCGCATGCGGTGGGCGCTGGCGTGTTTCGCGTCGCTGGCGACACGTTGCTGCAGCAGTTGCCGTTCGGCCGGGCTGAGCCACTTTGCCTGCGCGATAGTGTCAGGCAGGTAGCAAAGCGTGATCAGTCCTAGCAGGACGGCCGGAAATCCCTCGACCAGGTAGAGCCATTGCCAGGCGGCCATGCTTGCGTGGCCGTCGAATGCGCGCAGGATCCAGCCGGACAGCGGACTGCCGAAGATGCTGGAGACCGGGATGGCCGCCATGAACAGCGTGATGACGCGGCCGCGCCGGTCGGCCGGATACCACTGCGTCAGGTACAGCATGACGCCAGGGAAAAAGCCGGCCTCGGCGGCGCCGAGCAGCAGGCGCAGCACATAGAACTGCGTCGGCGTCCTGACGAACAGGGTGGCCATGGACAACAGTCCCCACGTCACCATGATGCGGGCAATCCAGCGCCGGGCGCCAAAACGCCCCAGCAGCAGGTTGCTCGGGACTTCCAGCAGGAAGTAGCTCACGAAGAAGATGCCCGCGCCCAACCCGAAGACGGCTTCGCTGAAGCCAAGGTCGGCCTGCATGCCGATCTTGGCGAAGCCGACATTGATCCGGTCCAGGAACGCGAAGATAAAGCAGATGAAGAGGAAGCCGACCAGCCGCCTTGTCACCCTGGCGTAGAGGGCGTTATCGCCCGCGGCGGGACTGGCGGTCATGGAACCGGGCGGAGCCGGGAGCCCTTCCGGGCTCTCGAAGTTGACCTGCGGGCGCATGGCATCTCCTGAATAGTTGGCGGAAGCGCTGGCCTCCGCGATGCCCTGCATGGTAGGAATCCCCTTCTCGTCGCGCTACTGATAAGATTTCATAGCGAACCCTTTTGGTGTTCACCTCAGTATGGCTATCCGCGAGGGTGAGAACATGAAGAACAGTCAGTTGCGCGCCTTTGTCGCCATTGCCGAACAGGGCACCATCCGCGCCGCGGCCCGTTCACTGGCACTGTCCCAGACAGCGGTGACCAAGTCCCTGCGGGAACTGGAACTTGACCTGCAGGCGCCGTTGCTGAGCCGCAGCCCGCAAGGCGTGCGGCTCAATGACGCCGGACTTGAACTGCTCAGGCGCGCCAAGCTGATACTGGCCGAAGTGGACGACGCCCGCGCGTCGATCCGGAGCCTGTCCGGACAGGGCACGCCGCACATCCATGCGGCCGTGACGCCGGCGTTCTCGCTGATGTGCCTACCGGACGCACTGCAGCGTTTTCGCAGCCGCTATCCCGACGCGCGCCTGACCATTCGCGACGCCTTCCTGTCGGACATGCTGCCCTTGCTGCGGGACGGATCCGTCGATGTCGCGATCACGTCGCTGATGCCGGAGGTGTTGGGGGCGGACCTGGCGTTCGAGCCATTGGGTCGCCTTGCCGTCGCCATGTCGACCCGCCCCGGCAAGTTCGGGCTGGGGCCGCATCGGCTGGCGGACCTCGGGGAATCGGCCTGGCTCCTCGACAGTTCGCGCGGCGGCACCAGCGAAACGGTTCGCCAGTGGTTCCTCCGCCATCACGTGCCACTGCCGCGCCAGATCATCGAATGCCCTTCGTCGATGGCATCGCTGGTGCTGTCTACCCAGGGCGATGCCATCGCCCCTGTGCCGCAGCCGGTGCTTTCACTGCCGTGGATGGCGCCGCTGATCAGCGAGATCCGGCTGCAGGAGCCGCTACCAACGATGCAGATCGGGATCGTCCGGCGTAAAGGCAATGTGCTGGATGCGCCCGCCAGCTGGTTCACCGAATGTGCGCGCCTGGCGATACGTTCGGTTCCCGGTCTGAACTTGTCCCGTTGACGATTCCCGCAGGACGGGAAGGAACAGAGGGGGGCTTGCGGTCCACGAGCCCGCGCTGCCCGAGTACATCGAGCCCGCCCAGCCGGAACCTCTTGCGTCGGGAAGCACCCTTTCACTGTAAGCGGATGCCGCACATCGCTGCATCGCGAAGATTCGCGATAGGGTTACCTATTCACTGTGCGGTCCGTTCTACCCTGGAATCAATCCCTCGACCGACGCCATGCCTAGCCGCAGCCGCGGGTGGTCGTTCAGCACCTGCAGGATCAGCGCGCGATGACACCGCTGCGCGGCCACGGAACTGCGCAGCGCCGCCAGCGTCTGGCGTGCCAGTGCCGTCTCGACGGTTCCGGCTTGCAGCCCCCTCATCAGCGCGATCTGACGGCGGATGCGCTCGCGCCCATCGTCGATATGTTTTTCGCTGCGCTCCAGGTCGCGGAGCTCTGTCGCCAGATCGAGCATGGTGCTCTCCAGGTGGTCCTGCCTGAGCGACCGCAAACCCCGGATACATCGCCGCTCCTCTCTGATATAGCGACCGGATCGCGCGAAATCTAGATACGTCTCTTCAGGGCAGACTTCACTTCAAGCATAGACCCGGCACGCGAAGTGAATCGCCCGAATGGTTCGCCGCGGCACGACTTGGGTCGCTTGGCATAGCGTTTGCATGGGGATGGGGCACCACCATCGCGTGGAAGACAACCATGGCGCTGTCGCGCATCCGGGGAAAGTGATGGTCGAGCCCAACACCGGTTTCACCAAACATGCCCGCTTTGACGGGCGCATGCTCATCATCGGCTTCGGCAGTATCGCAAGTTCCCTGCTGCCGCTGCTGCTCCGCCATATCGCGCTGGAGCCGTCGCAGATCACCGTGCTCTGCCCACCCGGGACGCCTGTCGAGATCGCGCGGGAATATGGCGTGCAAGTGATCGAACAAGGACTGAACGAGAAAAACCATCGCGAGATTCTCCAGCGCCACACCGGCAAGGGCGATTTCCTGCTGAACCTGTCGGTCAACGTTTCCAGCGAAGCCCTGGTGAGGTATTGCTGGGAACACGGCGTGCTTTACCTGGACACGTCCATCGAGCCATGGCGTGGCGGCTCGGTGGATCCCAATGCCTCGCTATCGCGCCGCAGCAACTATGCCTTGCGCGAAGGCGTGTTCGCATTCCGCCTGGACAAGCGCAACGGGCCGACGGCGATCATGACGCAAGGCGCCAATCCCGGCCTGATCTCCGCGCTCCTGAAGCAGGCCCTCGTCAACCTGGCCGCCGACAACGATCTGCATTACGCGCCGCCCCGGTCTTTCGAGGACTGGGCGACGCTGGCACGACGCCTCGGCATCAAAGCCATCCATATCGCCGAGCGCGACACGCAGGTCGGCACCGCGCGCAAGGGCGACAACGAGTTCGTCAACACCTGGTCGGTGGACGGCTTTATCGAGGAAGGCACGCAGCCCGCGGAACTGGGCTGGGGCACGCATGAACGATACTGGCCCGACGATGCGCAGCGGCATGGCTTCGGTTCCGACGCCGCGGTGTACCTGACGCGTCCCGGCTTCAGCACGCGCGTGCGCAGCTGGACGCCGCTCGGCGGGCCGTTCCACGGCTTCCTGATCACGCACGGCGAATCCATCTCGATGGCCGACCACCTGACGCTGCGGGAAAACGGCGAAGTGGTCTATCGGCCGACCGTTCACTATGCCTACCGCCCCTGCGACGACACCCTGCTGTCGATCGACGAACTGGCCGGGCACGGCTGGCGCAAGCAAGACAGGCAGCGCATCATGCGCGACGACATCACCGACGGCATGGACGAGCTCGGTGTCCTGCTGATGGGAAATGAGCGTGGCGTCTACTGGTATGGCTCGCGGTTGTCGACCGCCCAAGCGCGCGAACTGGCGCCGCACAACACGGCTACCAGCCTGCAGGTCGTGGCTGGCATTCTCGGCGGCATGGTCTGGGCGATCGAAAATCCGCAAGCCGGCGTGGTCGAGCCCGACGATCTCGATTACCAGACCGTGCTGCGCATCGCTTGCCCTTATCTTGGCGAAGTCGTGGGCGTCTACGGCGACTGGACACCGCTGGCCCAGCACTCCGAGTTGTACCGGGAACCGGCGGACGAAGATCCCTGGCAGTTCATCAACGTTCGCGTGACGTAGCGAACCCGGCCCGAGGAGGACAAGCGGATGTCTGGCTTGTTGCATAAGGAACTGGGCGTTATCGAGAACTCCTACTACGAGGCGAGTGTGCAGCGCCCCGTTCCCAACGGACCGCTGCACGGGCATGTCAAGGCCGATGTGTGCGTCGTCGGCGGCGGCTACGCGGGACTGTCATGTGCGATCGAACTCGCCGAGCGCGGCTTCAGCGTGGCACTGCTCGAAGCGCAGCGCATCGGCTGGGGCGCTTCGGGTCGCAACGGCGGCCAGGCGATCGTGGGCTTCGGGTCCGAGGGCGAGCGGGCGATCGAGCGCCAGTGCACGAAGGACATCGCCAAGGCGGCCTGGAACGTGTCAGTCGAGGGAATCGATCTGCTCCGCCAGCGCATCGCGCACTTCGGCATCGACTGCGACTATGTGCGCGGCTACCTGACCCTCGCGCCACGCGAAGGAAAGGTGCGCGACCTGGAGGCATGGGTCAGGCATACCCGTGACGTCTATGGCTATCCGCTCGAATGGATTGGCAACGGCCAGCTGCCGCAGTACGTCGGCAGCAGCCGCTTTGTTGCCGGCGCCTACGATGCACACTCCGGCCACCTGCATCCCTTGAAGTACTGCCTCGGGCTGGGCGCGGCGGCTGTGCGCAAAGGCGTCCGGGTGTTCGAGAACTCGGCGGCCTACCGGCTCGAAGCCGGGGAAGACGCCGTGGTGAAAACCGCCGAGGGCGAGATCGCGTGCAAGCAGGCGGTGCTGGCGGGCAACGTGTACCTCGGTGAATTCGGCGACCACATGGCACCGGAGATCCAGGCGCGCATCATGCCCGTGGGCACGTACATGATTGCGACGGAGCCGATGGAACGCGCCAGTGCCGCTGCGCTGATGCCGGCCATGGCAGCCGCATCGGACAACAACCTCATCGTCGATTACTTCCGCGTCAGCGCGGACCACCGCCTGTTGTTCGGTGCCGGTGAGACCTTCAGTGCCCGTCCGCCCCGCAATCTGGTGGACCGTATCCGGGCGCGCATGGTGCGGGTCTTCCCTCAGACCGAGGACCTGAAGGTCGATTACGCCTGGGGCGGCTTCATCGATATCACCATGAACCGCGCGCCGGACCTGGGGCGCGTCGGCAAGTGCCTCTACTATGCGCAAGGCTTCTCCGGGCACGGCGTGGTGTTCGCCGGCATGGCGGGAAAACTGATTGCGGAAGCCGTCAGCGGCGATGCCACCCGGTTCGACGTGTTTACGCGCATCCGGCATCACCGCTTTCCGGGCGGTGATGCCTTGCGCACGCCCGCACTCGTGCTCGGCATGTGGTACTACAAACTGCGCGACCTGCTCTGACGGCGCCGGCCGGATTGCAGAACCGGCGGCGCAAACCTTCACGTCCGCGCAGAATGGTCAGTCCGTCAGCGAGGCCGGCAGCTTGCCGCCATTCGCCGCCAGTTCCTGCATCAGCCGCTTGTGCAGCCACGTGTTCATCGACGCCGAGTCGTTGGTGTCGCCCGTGTAGTTCAGCTCGTGCGCGAGCGCCTTGCGATGCTCGAGGCTGCTGTCGATGCCCAGCGCCTTGAGCGTATCGACGATCGATGTCCGCCAGTTCAGCGCCTGGCCCGATTCGCTCACAGCCCGGTCCATGACCGCCTCCACGTCGACCTGGGACAGCGGCCGCTGGCCCGTCGCGCCAGAGGATGCCGGTGTCCCGCCCGCCGACGAAGCCGTGCCGCCGGCAGAGGGGCTCCCACCGGACGGCGCCGTGCCCGAAGCGGCCTGAGCGCCTCCGGTGCCTGATGCCATACCCCCAGCCGTACCTCCAGCCGTACCCCCAACCGAACCCGTCGACGTGCCCGGCGAAGTCCCGGCGGTCGTGCCGGGCGCCGCTCCGGGGCTCGCGGTCGAAGTGGTCTGCGGTTGCGCAGCCTGCCCCCTGTGAAGCAGCTTGTTCAGGATGTCTTTGAAGATGCTCATCTCAGCCTCCATACCAGGTGTAAGCCTTGCCTTCGTGCAATTTTCGTTCCCTCCGCGGCAGGCGGGCGCGCAGCACGCCTGCGCTGACATGGCGGCTCGCGCGACCTAGCGCTTCCCGGCCTCGGACCCGGACTCGGGTTCGTCTGACTCAGGCTCAACCCCATCCGCACCGAGATCGGCGCCCGTGACCGGATCGCTGTTGACGTCGGACGCGTCGCGCATGGCAAACGCCGCGACGGCCGACTCCTCTTCCGGCGTCAGACGGACTGTTGCCAAGCCATCTCCGCCATCCACGGCGGGCGGCGGGTCTTCGACGAACTCGAAGTTCCTGTCGTCGTTCCATGGCCCGCGCTTCGGTTCGGTGCCCTGCGACATCCTGTAGTAGACCGAATCGAACGGCTCGACGCCCGGCGTCTTGCCCGGTGGGAAGTTGCCCGCGATCGAGTACAGCGCGCGTTCGAATGACTTCTGGTGCGCGATCTCGCGCGTCATCAGGAAGCCAAGCGCCTCGCTGACGCTGGGATCGTCGCTGAGATTCATCAGGCGCTCGTAGATGATCTTGGCACGCGCTTCCGCGGCAATATTGGAGCGCAGGTCGGCCGTGGGCTCGCCGATCGTATCGATACAGGCCGAGGTCCATGGCACACCCGCCGAGTTCACGAGCGCGGGGCCGCCGCCGAACAGAAGCTGCGTGACGTGGCTGTCGTTGCCCGCGCCGGACAGGGACCGGTACAACTCGGCTTCCTGCTCGGACCCTTCGGCCAGCCGACCCTTCGCGCCCCGGTTCAGCATCGCGATCAGGGACCCGATTACTTCCAGGTGGCTGAGTTCTTCGGTGGCAATGTCCAGCAGCATGTCCTTGCGGCCGGGATCTTCCTCGCTCAACGCCTGCGTGAAATAGCGCGTTGCCGCCGCCAGTTCTCCTTGCGGGCCACCGAATTGCTCCAGCAGAAGGTTCGCCAGGCCAGGGTCTGCACGCGACACGCGCACGGTATATTGCAATCGCTTGTTGTGTATGAACATGGTCAGCTCCAGGATGTGTCCAGACGCGCCTTGTCCCAGCACAGGCGCAGCCGTGCCGCTGCATTGACCATGCCAGTCGCGGCCCGCACACCGCGATTTCAAGAGCAGCCAACCGGCGCCCGGCCGCTGCCGACGCTCGGGCGTGTAGGAATTGCAGTGCGCGGCATGATGGGAGGCCGTTCCTTGCGCGTGGAACGGCTTAATACCGTGGCGCCGCCAGCATCCAGAGCAAGGCGGCATTCATCGTCACGATGATGGCCACGGCCGTCCACGCGAGCCCGATCAACCAGCGCGGATTCACGTGCTCGCCCATTTGCGCGCGGCTGCTGGTGTAGCGCACCAGCGGGATCGCGGCGAACGGAAGCTGCAGGCAAAGAATCACCTGGCTCAGCAGCAGTAGCTGCGCCATGCCGCGCTCGGCATAGAGCGTCGCCACCACGAACGCCGGCACGATAGCGACGCAGCGCGTGACCAGCCGCCGCAGCCAGGGCGGAAGGCGGGTCTGCAGGAAGCCCTCCATCACCACCTGGCCAGCAAGCGTAGCGGTCACCGCCGAACACTGCCCCGACGCCAGCAGCGCCACGCCAAATACCAGGCTGGCCCAGGCGGCGCCCGTAAGAGGACTGAGCAAGCGGTACGCATCCTGGATCTCCGCGACGTCGGTACGCCCCGCCTGATGGAACACCCCCGCTGCCGTGATCAGGATGGCGGCGTTGATGACAAAGGCCAGCGACAGCGCCACCACCGTGTCGATGGCCATGAAGCGCAGCGCTCGGCGCAGGTCCGCCGTGCTGCCATCGAGCGCACGCGTGCGCACCGCCGCCGAATGGAGATAGAGGTTGTGCGGCATGACCGTGGCGCCGATGATCCCGATGCCGATATAAAGCGCGGCAGGATCCCGCAACGTCGGCCCGTGGGGCACCAGTCCGGCCGCCACGTCCTGCCACGCCGGCCGGGCGATCAGCAGCATCGCGACAAAACACGCCAGCACCAGTGCCACCATGCTGATGACGAAGGCCTCCAGGCGCCGATAGCCGCGCTGCTGCAGGACCAGCACCAGCAGCACGTCGAACACGGTCAGCGCGACGCCCCATGCGAGCGGCAAGCCGAACAGCAGGTTCAGCGCTATGGCGGTGCCGATGACCTCGGCCAGGTCGGCCGCGCAGATTGCGATCTCGCACAACACCCACTGCGCCAGCGCCGAGCGTCGCGAACTGAGTTGGCGGCAGGCCTGCGCCAGGTCCATGCCACAGACCAGGCCGAGCCGGCTGGCGAGCACCTGCAACAGCACTGCCATGCAACTGGACATGGCGATGACCCACAGCAGGCGATAGCCATAGGCGGAACCGCCGGCGAGATCGGTCGCCCAGTTGCCGGGGTCCATGTACCCGACCGCCACCAGATAACCCGGCCCCGCAAAGCGCAACATGCCGCGCCAGCCATCGCTCGCCGCGCGTTCCGCTGCGACGAGGGAAGCGCAATGCTCGGGAGGAGGCATCTCAGCCAAGCAAGGCGCACAGGCGGAGGACTAGCGACATGGCCCCGCCGCCCAGCACCAGCATGCCGGCGGTCATCCGGTACGGATGGGCGCGCCAGAACCGGTGCGCCGGATAGATCGACATGGCGGCTCTCCCTCGGCGCACGGGGCGCCGCAGTAATTCAGAACGACGACGGAGGTGCACGACTCGTGCCAGCGCCAGAAGGAGAGCTTCAATACCAGTGCGTCACTTTTCTGTCCGCAACGCGACCATTCCGGGGTGGCGTACCGGCTATGCGGAATGTGTATCCTAAGTGAAGACCAATCGCGGAGAATTGCGATGCCCGACGAGGAGACCCGCGCTCCGGATCTTGCAATTTGCGATCGATATATCAAAGAAGGCCGCGAGCGCGTACGGCGCCAGATTGCACTGGTGAGAGAGCTTGACAGGGACGGGCATGACACCACGGTCGCACGCCAGCTTCTGGCCGCACTGCGAGAGACCGTGACGGCCCAACGGCGACATCGGGATCTGGTTGCGGAACTGAATGGCCGTCTCGGTCCCGTCAAAATTGCCGGGATTCCGATCAAAGCCGGCGGCAGAGCCGGAGAGCCATGAACGCGTCGCGCTGGCCGGACGCGCACCCATAGCGCGCTCGCGGTGTTCAGGGAACCTGGTGTCGGTTTCGACCACGCCCGAGCAGGGCTCGCTGCCCCATCTGCGCCGGCCGATGGCGCTGATTCGCAATTTAGCGGCGTGGGCGTGGCATATCAAGTCACCCCGGGTACGTACGCCGCGATCCGCGCAGGCGCCATTCGCCCATGGACGATGAGCGAAGAGAATGGATCGCAGGGGTGATGAAAGAGGAATTGCGAAACAGCGGATGGGGATTGATTTAGGGAGGCAATTCGCGCGCATACCGGAGACCTCACGCCTGCAGCCCATAGTGCACCCCTGGCGTCTTTGGTCAGACTGACCGGGCCGCACGTGGCGCGGGGAACCTGCCATTACCCGGCGACGGGCGGAAATACATACCAGGCGCCATCCCCATGGCGGAAGAAGGCGATGGACAAGCGCCGAGTGGTTCGCGTGGATTCGACACACACCAGGCAGCCCTTGTGATTGGCAAGATGCCGGAAGCAGGTGACCCGCGCCGGGCTGGCGTCGCTGGGCGACAACCACTTTTCCACCAGCGCGCGTAGCGAATTTTCTGATCTGCGCATCGTGTCACTCCTTCCGGGGCTCTGAGGCACATTCCACTGGCACCGCCACACTGCATCGGCACCTCCTTGATTTCAAGGCTAGATGGGGAACCTCGCCAATGCCTTCAGTGGGGGACGACAAAGCCGGGCCAGGCGGACTGAATCGTGCGTAGGAGGTTCCTGACAGCGCGCCGTGTCGTGGACGGCGCAGTGGGGAGCCTCGCAGGGGCGCGATCGGTCCGATCGTCAATCGTTTCCCTGTTGCCGCTGAAGCAGTCGCCCGGGCGCCTTGCTGGACACGCGTGTGCAGCGACGCATCAGTCGGCAATTGTCTCCAGCGCCCTTCCCCGGGTCTCGATGCCGAAAGGGGACACGAACGGCCGAATGAAATCTTTAAAACAAATACCGCATACCAGCATTGAACAGCCATCGCTGCACGCCCGCCGTTCCTGGTGATGCTGGTATGAAACCCGCTCATAGAGCGACACCTTGCCCGTCGGCATGCCATTGCCCCCCTCCGCAGGGCCGAGGTCGGGATTGATCGTCGCAGATCCGAGCCCCGCCACCGACACACCGGCACGGCTGTCATCGCTCATGGTGCAAAATTGCACAACCCGATCAACGAAACCCACTTCACACGGAGTCAGCATGAGTGAGCACCGAATCCCGACCGCGGGCCTGCATCGATGGGTAGTCGACCTCTGGCTGGCGGCCGGGTCCGATCAACGCGAGGCCGTATTGACGGCCGACCATCTGGTCGGGGCCAACCTGTCGGGCCACGATTCGCATGGCGTGGGCATGATTCCCAAGTACGTGATGTCGTGGCAGGGAGACCAGCTGCAGCTGAAGCAGCAGGTCAGCGTGGTGCATGAATCGGGCGGCATCCTGAGCCTCGATGGCAATCGCGGCATGGGCCAGGCCGTGACCGAGCAGGCGATGCGGCTGGGCATCGAGCGCGCGCGCGAGCATGGCGTATGCGTGCTGGGGTTGCGCCGCTCGCACCATCTGGGACGCGTGGGCCACTGGGCCGAGCAGGCGACCGCGGCCGGCATGATCTCGATCCACTTCGTGAACGTGCTGTCCAAGCCGATCGTTGCGCCGCATGGCGGCTATGATCCGCGCTTCGGCACCAACCCGTTCACGATCGGCGTGCCAGTGGCTGGCCAGCCGCCGCTGGTGCTGGACTTTGCCACCAGCGCCATCGCGCTGGGCAAGGTGCGCGTGGCCAACAACAAGGGCGTGCCCGTGCCACCCGGCTGCCTGATGGACCCGAACGGCCATCCGACCGACGACCCTGCCGTCATGTTTCCGCACCCTGGTACGCCGCAAGGCGCGCTGCGCACGTTCGGCGAGCACAAGGGTTATGTGCTGGCCGTGATGTGCGAACTGCTGGGCGCGGCCGTGACGGGCGGCCACACGATCCGGCCCGAGACGCTCACGCACGAGCACGCGGTCTGGAACAACATGCTGGCAATCATCTTCGACCCGGCGCGGCTCGGCAGCAGCACCACCTTCGGTCATGAGGTGCAAGCGTTCGTCGAATGGATGAAGGCCTCGCGCCTGCAGCCGGGCAACGGTGCCATCCAGTTGCCTGGCGACCCCGAGCGCGCCTGGCGACGTGAGCGTGCGGAATGGATTCCCGTGGACAGCGGCACGCTGGCCCAGCTGGACGATGCCGCTGCGCGCGTGTCGCAGGCACGGGGCAAGTCGCCCGGCCCGCTTTCCGCCCTCGCGGCCAACTGAACAGGAGCTCCGACGATGACCACCACCGCGCATCTGCCCCAGATCCATCCGCTGCCCAACAAGTTTCGCGCCGACATCCTGGCACGCAAGCGCCTGATCGGCTTGTGGAGTTCGCTTGGGCAGCCCGTGACCAGCGAAATCATCGGCCTGGCCGGCTTCGACTGGTTGCTGCTCGATGGCGAGCATTCGCCCAACGATGTGCTGACGCTCGCACCGCAGCTGATGGCACTGAAGGACAGCGTCAGCGCGCCGGTGGTGCGGCCGCCGTGGAATGATCCGGTCATGATCAAGCGGCTGCTGGATATCGGCTTCTACAACTTCCTGATCCCGTTCGTGGAGTCAGCGGAAGAAGCGCGTCGCGCGGTGCGTGCGACGCGTTATCCGCCGGACGGGGTGCGTGGCGTGTCGGGCGTGCAGCGGCAGAATCGCTATGGCACGTTGCCGGACTTCTTCAAGACCATCAACGAGAACATCTGCGTGCTGGTGCAGATTGAAAGCCGCAAGGGGGTGGAGGCGATTGCCGGGATCTGCGCGGAGCCGGGGGTCGATGGGATTTTTATCGGCCCGAACGATCTGGCGGCGGGGTATGGGCATCTTGGCAATCCGAATCACGCCGAGGTGCAGGCCGCTGTGCAGCAGGTGTGCGAGGCGGCCAATCGGGCCGGGAAAGCGATCGGGACGCTAACGGCGGTGGAGGCGGATGCGCGGCGGTATCTGGATATGGGGATGCATTTCGTGGCGGTGGGGTTGGATCATGTTTTGCTGAGGGATGCGGCCAGGGGGTTGAGGGAGAGATTTGCCTGATGGCGTTCCCGGTTATGACCCGGTCGTCGCTGTTGGCAGGCGCCGCTGTTTCGCCGGCGTAGCCGGCGGGGCGTCTCTGGCAATGATTGGGTTATCACTCCTGGCAAACGCCGCTGTTTCGCCGGCGTAGCCGGCGAGTCACTTTTTGTCCGAGCCCTCCATGTCAGGATAGTTGTCGCCTCGCTGCCTTTCGATGAAGGACAATGGGGGGCGGTAACGGTTGGAAGATGAAGCCTTATCCGGCGGAGTACAAAGAATGGGTGGTCGAGCAGATGAAGCCGCCCTTGAACCGGTCGGTGGCGGAGTTGGCCAGGGAGACAGGCATTACAACGGTGTGCCTGCGCAACTGGCGCAACGCGGCCCGAGAGCAAGGAAAGGTTGTGCCAGGCAACGGCAAACAAAGTGATAAGTGGTCCAGTGCGGACAAGTTCCGAGTGGTGCTGGAGACGGCGCCCCTGAGTGAGGCGGAGCTGTCCGAATACTGCCGCAGGAAGGGTATTCAGCCGGAACAGATCCGGGCGTGGCGGGCCGCGTGCGAGCAGGCCAATGCCAAGACACCAGACAAGCCTGACCTGGCGCAGCGCCGCGAGGAACAGGCGGCTCAGAAGCGGATCCGGGATCTTGAGCGCGAACTCAAGCGCAAGGATGCGGCGCTGGCTGAGACAGCAGCGCTGCTGGTGCTGAGAAAAAAAGCCGAGGCGATCTGGGGAAGGGACGAGGAAGACTGATCAACGTCTCGGATCGCCGCGATGCCATTGCGTTGATCGATGAAGCGGTAAAGAGCGGTGCACGCCAGTCCAGGGCCTGCGAGGAACTGGACTTGAGTGAGCGCACCTTGCAGCGCTGGCGCCATGCGCCAGAGGATGGCCGCCCGGGAGCGCAGCGCCCGGTGCCGGCGAACAAGCTCAGCGAGGCAGAACGGCAGGCCGTGCTGGCAGCGGCCAACCAGCCTGGCTACGAGAGCCTGACGCCGCACCAGATCGTGCCGAAGTTGGCCGACGAGGGCCGCTACCTGGCGTCGGAATCGACGTTCTACCGTGTGCTTCGGGCTGCAGGGCAGAGCCGGCGACGTGGACGCAGTCACAATGCCAAGCCCCGCGCGCCGACCACGCATCGTGCAGACGGTGCCAATCAGGTGTGGTGCTGGGACATCACGTGGATGCCCACTACGGTGAAGGGTCGCTTCTTCTACTGGTACATGATGCAGGACATCTACAGCCGCAAGCTGGTGGTCAATGAAGTGCACGAGAGCGAGTCGGTGGAGCATGCCCGCCGGCTGCTCGAACTGGGCTGTCTGCGCGAGCAAACGGCTGGGCGGCCGCTGGTGCTGCACTCTGATAATGGCAGCGTCATGAAGGGGCTGAGCATGCGCGCTGCGATGCAGGATCTGGGCGTGGTGCCGTCATACAGCCGCCCACGCGTGAGCAACGACAACGCCTATGCCGAAGCGTTGTTCCGTACGGCCAAGTACTGCCCGCTGTGGCCCGAGAGGCCATTCGATACGCTGGAACAGGCGCGTGAATGGGTGCATCGGTTCGTGCGTTGGTACAACGAGGAGCACCGTCACAGCGGGCTGAAGTATGTCACGCCGAACCAGCGGCACCGCGGGGAAGCGATACCCCTGCTGGCGCGACGAATGGTGGTGTATCAGGCTGCGCGCGCCCGGCACCCGCAGCGCTGGTCGCGGGGAATCCGGAATTGGAAGCTGGATCCAGTGGTCTACCTGAACCCCGAGCGGGCTGAGCTGGAGCCTAAGGAGTACCGGAAAGCAGCATAGCGGCGGACGCGACAACTACCTTGACACACGCCG